>NZ_CYPR01000232.1 GCF_001408515.1 Jannaschia seosinensis
GTCCTCGGGCATCGCCGGCATATCGACGGTCTCCAGCCAGCGCAGGCAGCCCAACTTGCTGTCAGGCGCACAGAGCCGGTTGAACACCATGGCACGCACGAGAGCTTCCGCATCAATCTTGCGCTTGCCCGAGCGCAAGGCTCGGCCGAGAGCGCGGTCGAAGCCAAGGTCTTTCCAAAGCTCATGCAAGGCAAAGACATCGCCGAAGGCTCGCGCCGTCTCGTGAGTGATCTTGGCCTTGGCTGGCTCCTCGCGGCCCGCCGCTCGACTGAGCCCCCGGATGAGCGCATCGAGATGGCCGTCCTTCATGCCATCAACACGCCCGAGATTGGCGATGACGCGCAGCCGGGGCTTGCCGGCCTCGTTCCGATAGGACTCGACGATCTGCAGGTAGCGGCGTCCGCCGCTCTCGGTGGTGCGCACAAACATGGAATGCAGGATGCCGTGCCAGACGCCACTCCACAACGCCAGATTTTCGACGACGTGTAACTACACGTGTTGCGCCGCTTCATACACCTAACCCACTGAAAAGACTCGCGCGCGCCAGGCTAAACCCTTTATTTTCCGGAAGATTCTGTCGAACTTCGGAGCACCCGCCGGTGATCGGCTCCCTGCCGACCGTTTCGGGCACGTACCCCCCGGATGAACGGCTCGAAGAACGCCCACTCCGCGTTCGACATCAGACCCCGCGCCATCGCGTCACTCCCCCCGACCAAAATCAGGCAGCGTGAATCACGCCGAAAGCGCTACGGGAAGGGTTTTGTCAACACGGCCTAGGATGAACGCCTTCTGAGCCTTGGTGAACTTCGATGCCTTCATGCAACTCCGCTCCTCTCCCAACCAGGAAAGATTGGCCGAAAGCTCCAGCTTAAAGCGGTCCAATTTTCAGGGGGCAGAGCAGATCGGAAGGATCGCGCATATACGCCGGACAAAAGTCCGCAACCTGCTCAGACCAAGACCGCGCAATAAACCCCTTGCAAAACAGGACGCGTCAAAAATTACGAAACCACTAGGAGAGGAAAAGACCACTAGCAGGCTGCTGAAAAAGGAAATGGACCTCGACGAACTGCATCAGCCGTCTCGAAGGGATGACAAGATATTGTGCGCAGGCGCTTCCAAAACCGATATGATGTGTCGTCGTAGGAGTCGAAGATGGGCACTCAAGACTTTTTCAGCAGCCTGCTAGAGAGGAAAAGATTGCTGCGAAGTATGCCGGTTACCAATCGGCGCGACGCCGATCACTCAGAAGATGAGGTCGTGTAAGTCGCTCGACCCGCTGATCTGCAGATTAATCTCGCCTTGTGCTGCGCCGTCGATCAACGCCCACATGATCTGGCTTGTCGGCTTATAGATAATGAAGGCTTCTTCGACGCCTGCCTCCCCGGCATTGGCCGTTTCCGCAAAGTTAACTTGGAAATCGTCGGCTTTCGCGCCGCTATTACCGAAGAGGAGAACGTCTCCATCTGTTGTCCGGAAATCCTGTATCCAATCAGAGCCATGTCCTTCGATGCCAATGTGAAAGAATTTGTCTGCGCCGCTGCCACCGTTAACCCTGTCGTGGCCGAAGCCTCCGTTGATAAAGTCGGCGCCGGCTCCGCCGAAGATCAGGTCTGAATAAGCACCGCCGGTGATGACGTCGTCGCCATCCTGACCGATCAACGTATCGACCCCAAAGCCCCCAGAAATTATGTCATTGCCAGAGCCGCCGTAGACTAAATCATTGCCGTAGCCGGCGTCGATGAGGTCGTTTCCCGCACCACCATAGATCTCGTCCCGAAGATCAGCTTCTGTATCGCCGCCAAAAATGAGATCGTCACCATTGCCGCCGAAGATGATATCAGCCCCATCCCCGCCAAATAGTTTGTCATGGCCGTTGCCACCGTAGAGCCGATCATTGCCCGCGCCGCCGTACAAGACGTCATTTCCGTCGTTGCCGTAAATCGTGTCGTTTCCGCCGTACCTAAGCGCCCGGTCCGCACCCAAAGACAGATCAAACACGTCTGATCCGGAGGGTGCCGAGCGAATGATACTAAAGTCGTCGGAAGTTTCCCGCGACAGCGCTGCATCGTAGACTTCCTTTTCTGGGAGCGCAATATCTGCGATTGCCCACGTTGGCTCCCAGTCGTTAATGGCATGTACTTCGGCGATCCTTGTGGTGGTTCCGCTCGTGATCACCCCCGATGCTGAATCCCATTCGATGGAGCTGCCGCCGAAATAGGTTGCGCTAAGCCCTTCGTTCCAAACCGCTTCAAAAAGTTCTGGATAGGTGATCCCGTTAAAGATATCGAAAGCATCATCGTACGGCATAGAACTGACGCCGGTCGAAATCAGCCGGTGCAAATTCAAATCCAACATGTTGAGAAACATATCGATTGAAGTGTTCGTCCATACCCGTGCCATTTCGCTCTTCCCTCGCGTGAGACTGCTGCTTGTCGAAAGACCTATAAGCAGATGTTTTGGGAAGTCGAGAAGTACAGATGGAAACAATCTGCGAGGCAGCGAATGCCGGTGTCGCCACAGACTTGATGATGCTTGACGCGACGACGTCCGGGTCGCCATCTTTGGCCGACGTGCTGCTTAGCTGTCACATCCCGGAAGGTAGTATGGCTGTTTCTTGAACAGCTCTGGCTTGATTTTGTGCCAGTCCTTCATGGCCTGCAAGGGCGCCTTGCTGGCCAACGCTGATTGCGGGAGCTGCTGGTTGTAGAGCCAGACGTATCGGTGGAGCGTGGTCTCCAGGTCCTCGCCTGATCGGAAATGGTGGCTCTGCAGGACCTCTTCGATCCGGCCGTTGAAGCGCTCGACCATTCCGTTGGTCTCGGC
>NZ_CYPR01000233.1 GCF_001408515.1 Jannaschia seosinensis
AAGGCAGGAAGAGCATCTGACGAAACATCGGCCATGGCGTCCGCCGACAAGACCAGCTTCCCCTGACGAGCCTGACGCCGCCAATCCGAAAGCTGATGTCCCGCCAGATCATGTCGCCGCGCGACATCCACCACACGAACTCCAGGCTGAAAGCTCTCGGTGACGATCCGCGCTTTTACCTCATCCGGCCAGCGCCGGTATCCACGCGTCCGCTCCACAACCTCGATACAGCCACCAAATCCGTCCCCGCCGTCCGCCATCATAAGCTCCTTCTGAATGCTCAGAACGAGACTCGCCGCTGGCTCAGCGCGACGGAACCGCGGAAATCAATGGGGCGGGGACGGCGCTTACGCCGAAACCAGCTTGATCAAGACGGATACTCTAGTCTTGCCCGCCCGCGCTGTTTTGGAACTGGCAGGCCTGCCCGGCGGAGCGGCGCTTGCGACCCCAATGGCGGCTTTCGTAGTGGTAATGCTGTATTTCGGGCGGCGGCTCTATCGTATGTACTTCGAATAACACCGCCGCCCGAAATTGTTTTACGCTGGCTCGACAGCTCCACGCGACGGATTCGCTCCGCGCACCACGCCGAAGAAGTCGTCATACGCGACTTTACCCGTAGTCGCGCCCTGATAGGCCGGGCTGTCGGGTTGCGGAATCATAAACGTGGTCGCATTCGGATCCGATGCGTATTCTGGCTGCGGCAGCCCCCCGTTCTCGTCCAGCCTCCGCCGTCCTTCATAAAGCGGGATCCAATGTAAGGTCATATCAAGAGGCGCATCCGCAGTGATCGGCGTCGTGTGGATCGGAGCGTAGACGATGTTGTTCTCCACCACCGGATCAACAGGATATTCTCTAAACGTCTCAAGAATGGTGAGAGTGTCATCCCAAATATACTGATCCGTCCTCAAATCCCCAATGGAACAGTTGTAGAACTCAACGTGATCGTATTTGTTTCGCTCATCCAGATCCACAGAAAACGCTCTTTTGACGTGATGGCCGCCATCATTTTTAGAGTTACCTTGAACAGCGATCACGTTCCGCATTGTTACGCCTCCACGACTCGTGCCCAACATAGCGTCAGGTTGCGTAGTCGGCACGAAATGCATCTTGTCCACGACGACTTGGCTGGGGAAACTTGCGGTGCTTGAGTTTGCGGTTCCAAAGCCAAACCCACCACCTTCCGCGCGAAGACGATCAACGCTAAATTGACCGGCCACATCCTTGCCGCTGCTGTTCCAGCGGATACAAGGCTGATGCTCACCTCCGATCCACGAGTTGAAGGAGGCGAGGTCGCAGGACACAAAGCAATGTGGCTTGAACGCACCCCCAACTCGGAACGGGCCGTGGTCGGGAATGAACGGGGAAACATCCTCGAACTTTCCGCCTTCCGAGTAGGTGGAAGGATTTTGCTTAATTGAGGTACCTGAGAATCCTATCCATTGTTGTCCGCCACCAAGATATCCGTAGTTATGCCAGTTGGTAATATATGTATCAGAAACAACTATACTTTCGGACGCGCCCGTAAAAATTGGCCGGATCGTTGTGGACCATCCAGACATATGCATATCATGGATAGTGACATACGTTCCACTATCTTGGATGCTTATGGCATCGTTTGGTTTTATCGTATTTTCAGGGCGTCCTGCATCGTAAGGGCCACGCATATCGATGCCCCAAATTGAAATTTCGCCCGTGATGCCCCGGAACGTAAAACCGCGCCCGCCCCCCATGTTTTCTAGCCAAATTGGATCGCTGCCCTCTCCAAAAGCGCCGATCTGATAGTTGCCAGCGCTGTGCATGATGTCGAGGTTTTCCTGAAAAGTCTCGCCCCGACGCAGAAGGATGCGAGTATCCGCGCCACGGCCCTTTGCGCTTTGCGCTTGTAACATGCTTGTCACTTGCATTGCGCCATCCGGAGCGCCGTCGAAATTGCCGTTCTGCGACACACAAATGGTTCGAATTGCCGGGAAAGCGGCAGCAGGATCGGCAATGATCACATTAAAGGTCACCGTCGCGGCCTGCCCTCCATGCCGTGCAATGCAGTTCACGGTGTAAGTTCCAGGCATGTCCCATGTGTGCGTTGCCACAGGGCCGTAAGCAATATCGCGGTCATTCTTCCACGGGAAGTCACTTCCTAGTCGACTATATTGGCCGGGATCGCTGAATGACCAAGTGTAATGCACATCATGGTACGGTCGCGTCGTGTCAAATCCGAGGCCGAGTGCGGAGAAGACCATACCTGCCGGGGCAATCCCTGTATCGCGCGACTTCTCCAGCCGGATCGCAGGTTCAGCGCTGACGGAGGTCTCGACGTTCCGAACCGGCGTCCACTGGCCTGCCTCTACAACCGTGCTGACGTAACGACCCCAATCCAAACCTCCCTGCCCCCAAACCGGACGCACCCGAACGTCGTTGGATGTAGCTTTCAAGCCGCGAACATAACGGCAAGCATGGGAGCCAACGGAGCCGGCAAGCTCCAGCGGCATGACGACGCCGGCAACCTCGGCCTCAAACCGCAACAAGTCGTAACCCTCTCGGACAGGCGCCTCCGAGAACTCGATCTCGATCACATCGCCCGACAGGCCGGGGATCGCTCGTGCTGCCCACTGCCCTTCCATGAAACCTCCAACCTCGCCGCTTTCGACGGGGCTCTCGACTGCGCCTTGCCAGCTCTCTTGGCGAGCTCGGAGTGACACATTATTTTGTTTTGCGACGATATCAACAGGGATACCTTTGTTAACCCGGATAAATCATGAAGCTGTATTCTTCTGCTTAGGGGGCCGGTTACCTGGGCCTCGGGCTTGTCGCGCGCATCCGAGATCGGCGTCCGGTTGGCAGGCCGGCCGGTGACTTGGGTCTTGGGTGGTGTGGATTGATGTTTCGGGGTTGTCGGGGCGCTCGCGTCAGGCTGCTTTCGGTGGGGCAAGGGCGTCGAAGAGAAGGTGGAGAAGTCCCCGTCGCGGGCACGATGCCGGCAGCGTGATGATGATCCGGGTCTTCTTCTCGACGATGGTGGCGGCCAGCTTGACGAGATGCAGCCGCAGCGTGTCGAACTGGGCGCGGCGCCATGGTGAGCGCTTCGGGCAAGCCGCACGGAGCTTCCACCAAATCCAGTAGGCGCAGCCGTGCAGCATCAGACGCATCTGATTGGCGTTGGCTTTCGAGCACGACGTCCGGTCTGCTGCGAGGTGGGCCTTCCACGCCTTGATGTGTTTCTCGGCCTGGCCGCGAGCGGAATAGAGCTTCTCGTAAAGGTGCTTACCGCGGCCGCCCTCGAGATTGGCAGACTACACGACACAGCCGTTTTTGGGGTGGCCGAGACCGGCAAGACGGATTCTTCTGGTGGACTCGACCTCGCCAAAGGAACGGTCCCTTGAATATCCGTGCTCTCGCCGATCTCCAGAAAACGCTAACTCCGCATGTGCCGTTGGGCAAGTCACGGCTCGAGACGCTCTGCATGATCCTGCTTGGCATGATCAGCGCCCGAACGGTGAACCTGACGCATATCGCGAGCGAGCGGCCAAGTCGCGCCATGGTTGCATCGACCTATCGCCGTCTGCAACGCTTCTTCCAACACGTGTGCCTGCCCGAGGATTGGAGCGTGGGCATCGTGATCTCGCTGCTCGGCAATCCTCGCCCTTGGCATCTCTGTCTCGACCGCACCAACTGGAAGATCGGCAAGACCGACGTTAACGTCCTCGTGTTGGCCGTCATCACGGTCAAGTTCCGCGTCCCGCTGATGTGGACCATGCTCCCGCATTCCGGCAACAGCACGACCGCGCAGCGCATCGCGCTGATGAAGCGGTATCTCGCGTATTTCGACGCCTCAACCGTTCGGGTGCTGCTGGCGGATCGTGAGTTCATCGGTCAGGAATGGTTCACTTTTCTCGTCGAGCAGGAGATCCCCTTCGCGATCCGCATGAAGGAGGGCCAGATAGTCCGTACCAACGGCCGCGAGCTGAACCTGCGCTCCCTGCTGTCACGGTGCAGGGGTGTGCGGGGCTTCACGGCCGTCCTGCCTGGCAGAGCGAGTCACCCCGACCTCAAGCTCCACTTCGGTGCGCGCCGTATCAAGGGCGGCGAGCTTCTCGTGGTGGCTTCGCCCTATCCAGCCACTGGCGCGCACATCCTGCG
>NZ_CYPR01000234.1 GCF_001408515.1 Jannaschia seosinensis
GTAGCCGTTGGCATAGCCGTGACGCTCGGGCGTGCGCTCATAATGGCTCGCGCCGAGAAACCGCTCCCGTTCGATCTGCATCGCCAGCTCGAAAGCCCGCGCGAACACCGATGCGATCTCGCCGGGCCCGTGCTCGATCAACTGTTCCAAGACCGCCTCAAGCGCCGTATCCTTCCGCCTGTCCATTCGTTCTTCTCCATGGTTGTGTTGCAACTCCATGGAATACCAGAATGGGCAGCTCGTGCTGGGGGGCGCCCCAGCACGAGCTCACGCCCCGCGTCTCAAGCGAATTTCCAGACCTGAGGGTACAGTACCATCGAAGGGGCCACTGCATCTACTCGTTCCCTCTCAGGACGTTGCTGTCGGGCAATGGAACGCACCGGCATACATGCTGCCGGTCCTTCCCGGCCAGTTCTCTGCGGACGAGGTGCTCAATCCGGTCACCGCCGACGGAACCATAAAACCCGCGGCTGCCACGACGCCATTGCCGGTTGCGGCGCCGAGGCTGTCGTCCCGCCGCTTCGCAATGCCAGGCGATGGACGAACGATGGCCCCGGAACCGGGATTTGAAACGAAGCGCCGCGCGTGATCAAGCGGCCGGGACGGACGATCTGGCGGCGGTGGCGCGGATGTCATTGACGAAGTCACGTTGTGGAAAGGACGAATTGCGTCAAGCTCCCCGGTCAGAAGCTCATGACCGTTCGGCATCGGCCTCGGACCGATGGTGCCCTACTGCCTCACCTTTGTCCGCCAGACCGCCACGCTCGAAATCCGTATCGCCATCCTCACGCGTTTCACGGCGCTCGGCATCCCCGTCACGCAGCCAGTGGTTTGAGACCCAAGGGTGGACTGGCTTTCACACGTTTAATGCAACAGAGCCCGGGGCACGGAAAACTGTGGTTGAGCCTCCTTGCCTCTCATAAAAAGTCATCCGCAGCGCCTCGGATCACAGATAGGGTGCACATCTCCGCCGGAAGCCTTGGTCGGCTTCATTCGATTCCCTTTTTCGGAAAATCCTTTGGCCTGAATGGGCGGCCTTGCAGCCAAGACGCCCCAAATGAATGCCACGCTTTCGTTGACAAAAAAGGGGACGCGCGGTTACCCAAGCCCCTTACCAGATGTGTTGATGATTGTGCGCCGCTGTCGCGGCGCGCTTTCTTCTTAATTACCGAAGAGATCTCGCTCGTATACCCGACCTTTCGCTAAACCCAACTTCATTGCAGGCGTCATCTTTGTCTGGCGGGTCCCCATCCAATTGTGGTGGAATCGATAGATCTCGATGATCTTGATCAGCATTTCCGGCTTGTAGAGGAAATGCCGATCCCAAGTGCGACCATTGTTGCTCGGAGTCGATACCGGCCGGGACGCTGGTCGAATATTGCTGCGAATTTTGTGGAAGTAGCTGTCGACGCTGCGAAGGGTCGCAAGTCGCATCAGCCTTGCGTATCGCTCGGTTGTCAGTTCGGGCCGGTCAGTCTTGAGATCGACGACCCGGGAGGGCTCTGACTTCGTGTGGTAAGGCCAAGCGAACGGCGCGCCGAGCCGGTGTCCGGCGAGCCTCTTGACGATCTCCCGGTCGATCTCCTCGTTGAAGACCTTTTCCGGAAGGCAGTCGATCTGGTGGGCCGTCAGACCGAGATCGGTGCGAAGTTCGCGACGCCCTTGGACCCATAGCGTCTCGCGGACATCGTTCACCTGATATTTGTCGAAGGCAACGGTTGCGACATCGACACGGCCGGTCTGAACCTCTGGAGCGAAGGCGGCCAGAAAGGCCTTGCTGAGGCCTGCATCGCCGTCTTGAACGAAGTAGAAACGGCAATCCGACCCCGAGACCATTCGTCGTAGCATCAGGGCGTGTGCATACTGCTGGATATCGTGGCGCACGAGGCCGCCCTCGTGTGGGAGTTGAAGGCCCAGATCGACATCGGGCGCAATCTCCGGGTCCAAGACCACTTTCGCAGTGATGTCGTCGAGGTATTTCTTGAACTCAGCTGCGGTCCACAGCCGTCCGTGTCGCCGGAAGCATCGCGCTTTCGTGGAATCTCCGTTGATCGCCATGTCGACCTCGATCTGCTCCATATCGCCAGCCGGATCGAACTGGAGGTGACCCAAGACGATGTATCCCGAGTTCGCGTGTGCCGTGCACAGGTGTTGCACCGCCACCGAAGCCCGCTTCTTGCGATTGGGCCAGTTGAGCGTCAGGGTCTGACTATCGGTGGCGAACCGGCGGCCGTATCGCTCCCAGTCGGTGCCTTGCAGATCAACCTCACGGCGCGCAGTAAAGTCGCGAATGCGATCATAGATGAAGTCCAGCTTCCGGTAGACATCGCGCGGTGCGAGGTCGACAATCTCCGAGATTTTCGACAGCGAGTTGCCGTGAACGAGAAGCTTCAGGACCTGTCCGTTCTTTGACTGTCGGCGGTGGTTCCTGGCCGGGTTCCCGACCGTGAATGTGGACCGACATCGTTTGCAGGAGTAGCGCTGATGTCCCGCCGAGGTTCGTCCGGTTTTCCAGTAAAGTTGCGGACAATCATCGACGGACCTACCGTAGAATAGGCATTCCGCTTTCCTGCAAGATTTCCCCACTCCGCTTGGGCGTTGCAAACGCCGCAGGCGGGTGTATTCTTCAACGATAGCGCGGTTGTTCTTGAGAACGGACTCCACCCCGCAATAACC
>NZ_CYPR01000235.1 GCF_001408515.1 Jannaschia seosinensis
GGGNATAAANAACGGGGAAGAAGCATCGCATNGGCATCCCCGCCGACGAGAGAAGGTCATGGGCGGGTTCAAGTCACCGCGACAGGCCCAGAGGTTCTTATCGACCCACGATCAGACCGACGCCATCTTCCGCCCACGCCGTCACCGCCTCTCCGCCCGTTCCTATCATCACGCAAGACAGGACGCGTTCGACCTATGGGCAGACTACACGACCGAACTGTCCGCGTGAGCGGTCGCCGGCGACACTTTGCTGATCCACATAAAACAACCTGACAATCCCTTCCGGACCTGCAAATATACGCCCGGTTGGCCAACCCGCGGCTTCGCGACGATCGAGGAGGCGCGGATCTGGGTCCAGACCTTCGTCACCTGGTACAACACCGAGCATCGGCACAGCGCCATCCGCTTCGTGACACCCGACCAGCGCCATCGTGGCGAGGAAAAGGCGCTGCTGGCAGAGCGCCACCGCGTCTACCAGATGGCCCGCGCCGTACACCCGGAACGCTGGTCAGGTCAGACCCGCGACTGGCAGCCCATCGGCTCGGTCTGGCTTAACCCCGAGCGACCCGATGCCGGGCGCAGAGGCCATGGGGCTGCCGACGCGCTCCCCCATGAAGCTGGCGGCGGCGGCCCCATGGTCGGGCCAGCCGAACACGCAGCGTGAAAACGAGTGCAGGCGACAACTATCTTGACGAACACCGGGATGAGACACCTACGCTCAACCCCCAGCCAAAAGTCGTAGTGAAGACACAACTGCAAATGGTCCAGTTTGTGGCAATCGAGATATCAGCTATTTTAAAATCTGGCTGAAGTTCGGAAAGCATAATCTTGCGCAAAAGATCCCCCGCTTTTCGCACGCGAAAAACGGGGGATCTTGTTCTAGGCTACGTCGAGGTAGGCCTCGTGGAGTTGAAGCGGGACCGCATCAAGAACCGTTCTGTCGAGATCGATCAAGGACGCCTCAGGCGAAACGCGGGTACCTTCCCATGCCGGAGAGAGGCCAAGAACCTCGAAATCCTCCGACACGATGTTGAAGTCAGTTTTGCCGGTGCCGTCAGAAGTCAGCAACAGCGTCAGTTCGTCCGCATCGTAGTCTAGATAGAAGTGCGCATCCCGCTCGGTTCCAAGCCCTTGCAGCTCAACATCGTCAAACAGGCCGGTCAGTTCGTCAGCAGATAGGAGCGCCAGCTCCGGCGTATCTGCCGTCGTCAGTGCGTCGAGGTCGACTACAAGAGTGCCACCATCAATGTCGATTGCGGAGGCAAGCTGAGAGCCGTCTTCGAACGCGCCACTCCTAAACTCACTGATTCCTCGGATGCCGTCCTTGGCAGTATGGAAGGTCAGCTCCGCCCCGGATTCGATCTCCAGTCGTGCCGAACCATCGCCACCATCGAATCCGACTTTGGCTTCGGTCCCCGTAACAGCCAAACGATCGCCATTCCCAAGAACGAAGGTTGCCCCGTCGGTCGCGAGGATGGTCTGTCCAGACGTCGCCTCCAGATCGAAATTGCCGTCGAATAGTCCGGTATTTGCGAAGCGGCCGCCATCGACGTTGAAATCGAGATGGTCTGTATCGTCATACCCATCCGTCCAGAATTGTCCGGCGCGGTCGATATGGATTTTGCCGCCGCCTTGCCCAACCGAGAGTTCGTTATTGATGGTCAGCTTGCCGTGATGCACGGACAGCTTTCCGCCGTCGCCAAAGACAACATTCTCCAACTCAACCATGCCACCGTAGTTCACTTCGTTCCCGCCAAGATCCACGCTGTCGCCGTCAATGGTGCCGGGCAGGTCCTCGGTGTCCCAGTTCAGGCGATTGTCCCAGCGAAGCCCGTCACCCCGTGCATCCGGCACGAAACGCAAAGTCGCGGCATCGACGCGGCTGTTCTCTTCGATTCCGAAGCCGGCCCGGAAGTAGGAGAGGATGTCTTGTATAGCGGCGTCCTGATCGTTCCCATCAAGGCTGCGCAAATAGTCGCTAAGATCCCCGATCGTCGCCGTTTTCATTCCGAGAAGTTCGGCCGTGTAGCGTTGAATGGTCGTCGTGTTGAGTTGTGTCGGATCAAGGCCCTCAGCGTTGAGGCTCTGCTTCCCCCATCTCCAGATAATTGTGTTGTCGTCGAAGATGCCGTCTTCGCCTTTTCCGTGATGAAGCGCGGAACCGCCTTTCACGGTGTCAGATGCGTCATCGGGATCGTTGGCATGGGCGACGATGTTGTCGATGAGCGTCGTCAGCAAACCTTCATTGCGGATGCCCCAGTCTAAAGCGCCAATATGCGGAACATCCTCTCCGCGGGCCGCCGCCGAGGTCACGATGTTGCCGTTCAACAGGCTGTAATTGCCCACCGGGCCGCGACCTCCGTAGTTGCCGCCCAGCGTGTTCAAGGGGATGTTGTTGTCAAGGAACAGGTTGTCCTCGACAAATCCACCGCCGCGGAACTGCACACCAAAAGACGCACCGCGCATGATGACGGAGTCGCGCATCGTCACATCCTCCGTGTTCCACTGTAGGTACACGTTATGGCTGTACATGCTGGGCGGATGACCACCTTCAATGGAGCCTTCGGCATCGAAATCAGGTGCAAAGCCGTTATGGTCGACGATGTTCCCTTCCAGAAGCAGACCGTTCGTGCCGGAAACGTAGAGCCCACTTTCACGGCTGGCATGCGGCGACCATTTTCCGTCAGACGTCGTATGCTTCGGCTCATCCTGCCATACGTCCAAGATGCGGGAGTTTCGGATGGTGATGCCCGTCAGATTGCCACCGAACCCGCTGATGACGGTTTCGCCACCGGTAAAGCCGACATCGTCGAAGATCACGTTGCTGTGCTGGCCGAGGACGAGGAAGCCGGATTTGATATCCAGTCCTTGGATGACGATGTGCTCGACATTGTCTTGAAAAATCCGCGTCCCGCCCGTCACGACCGGTGCCGAACCCTCGCCCCAAGCGCCGACATGGAGGGGTGCCAGTTCGGACTCACCGCTGGCGCCTCGCGGGGCCAGCCGGCTCGCTTCGTATTCGTGCCCACGCTCAAGCAGAAGCCAGTTCGACGATTCAGATCCGCGCGGGTTGATCCGGTTCCACAACCCAAACCCGACATCTGACGCGAGTGCCATGTCTTCTGTTGCGCCATATTCCGGGTGCTTTTCCAGCCACCAACTGCTGATGGCGCCCTCGTTAAGACCTTCGCGGGCAGCGATATCCGCTTTCGTCAGGCCGTTCCCGGAGACATGGACCTTCCGATGGTTGTCGCCGGACTCGACGATCACATTGCCAGATTCGTCAGTCGCAAGCATGTAGTGGTTGAGACCTGTGCCCCAGCCGCCTTCCTGTGCGCTAGGCGTGACCGAGAAGGTATGTGACGCGGTTTGAACCGTGCCGTCCGGTCCTTCGATTTCCACAGTGAAAGACAGGTCACCAGTCTGAGTGGGGTCGGCAAGAACCAGAGCGAGCGAATTGTCCGGATTGACCGTCAGGCTTCCGAACGAGGGCGGTGTGATCACCCGAACTTCGCCAGGAATGTCCAGGTCAAAGACTGATGTCCGGCCGGCCGAAATCTTCGTGCCCAGTTCGGCAAGGCTGAGAGCAGGCGGATCCTGCGGCATCGAAGGCTCGGGGATGGGAGAGGGGAGCTCTTCCGTCTCTTCGGGCTCTTCCGGTTCGGGCGCTGGCGCAGGTGCGTCCTCTTCAGAGATGTCTTCGGGTTCTTCCGGCTGCGGATCCACCGGGTCCGTCGGTTCGGGAGCGGCATCCTGATCGTCCGGATTTTGGTCGTCCGGCGCGCCCTCTCCGTCATCTGCTAGACTGTTGAACCAGTCGGAGAACGTCTCGCCGGATGCCGGCCAGCCTGAACCGGTTCCCGTCTGAGGCAAATGGGGCAGCTGTTGAAGAAACCGCTCCTGCGCCGCGGAGACAGGCACGGGTGCCGGCGTCGTATCCGTACGGAACACAAAGTCGTCGGGATGCATGGTGTAGCTGGAGGGATCCGCTTGCAGGTCGGTCTGGGACGGGAGGCTGGAAAAGCGGTGGTCTGCCATGACGTGCATCTTTCTTTCAGGCCGTACGAAACTGGTTCCGAGCGGTCGAAGACATCGGTTGAACCGGGATTGCCGGATTGGGGTGCCTTGGTGGGAAGAGGCTTTTTAGGTCTTCCAGCACCAAAAGCTTTTTGACGGTGGAACCGGGGCTTCGCGTGATGTGTTTGAATCGGTGTGGTTGTGGCGGGTGTAGGCTACCGCGCGTCAAGCACGATCAACCTATGACAACCCCAGCTTCTCTGGCATGGTGTCGATTACCGCAACGGCGGAGTTTCCAAGTTGGAGACAATCCGCCGACTGTCAGCTCCCGGATCGGCGGTTTTCAGTCGTAATCGTAATTTCCGATGACCGACTTGCCGGTGTTTATGCGGCACTGGTTAAGAACGGTTCCGAGAACGTTGGTATGTTCCAGAACCTCCCGCTCGCAGGTATCGAGTTGCGCCACCGTGGTTCTCTCGGCTTCCGCAACGATCAGGACGCAATCCACTTCCTTCAGGAAGGCGCGGCTGTCATCGCTGACCAGAAGCGGGGGCAGATCGAACAACATGAGGTCGGGGGCAAAATCTTCCTCGATTTCAGCCAGAATGCGGGTGGCGCGGCGATCCAGCAGGATGGAGGTGGGGTCGCGCGACGGTTTGACCGAGGCCGAGATCGCCACGTTCGGGCCGAACCGGAGGATTTGATCGGCCGCGCCGACCTCGCCCTGCATCAACCGGATCACGTCGTTGGGCGGCTGCAGCCCCAGGCACTTCGCAAGGCTCGGCCGTCTGAGATCCAGCTCGAACAACATGGCATGCAGGTCGGGCTGACGTCCGAACCCGATGGCGATGTTGGCGGCGATGGTGGTCTTGCCGCAGCCCGCCGTCGGCGATGTCACGGCTATCCGGGACCACCCGTTGCGCTCCATCAGAAGGCGCATCTTGGTGCGGAGGATATCGAAAGCTGTCGCATCCCGGTTGGGATACATCGTCAGGATCCTATTGCGCACCAGGAGGTCGGGGTCAGGGACGAACTCCCTGAGCGCGTTCCAATTGGCAGCGGCGGTCGCGGAAAGTCCTGCGGGATCCGCGCCGCCCCTGCGTTGCGCCAGCAGCGGACCACCTGCGCCCGGGTTGGGAGCGGGCGAGACGTCAGGGGGCGTCGGTGCGGCGGCACCCTCGCGTTGCTCACGTGCTTTCTGCAGGGCTCTTTGAAGCTTTTCCATGGGTGTGTCCTCAGCTCAGACCCACCCGGTCGATCACTTTCTGAGCAAGAAGGTCGAGCGGGAGATAATAGGTGTCGATCGCCCAAAGCAGGGCAGGAACGCCAGTCAAGACAACGAGGACGCTGGCGACCTGCAGGCTGCGTCGCCAGAAGCGGCGTCTGGAGCTTTCCAGATAGGGCAGGGTAATCAGCGGCACGATTTCCAGATTCCGGGTCAGTTCGCCTTCGGTTCGAATACTGCGGTTCAGAAGCTCCATCAGGAAAAACAGGCCTGCGGCAAGGGCGAGACCAAACGCGGCACCGGTCGCGACCATCATGGGGCGGTTCGGGCTGGACGGGCTGCTCGGGACGTTGGCAGGTTCGATCAGGGTGATCCGCTGACCGCGGGCCGTCACCTCGATACGCTCGCCGGTACTGGCTTGTGCCAGCCGCTGGACGGCGCGGTCGTATTGGTTGCGGATGTTTTCGTAGTCGCGCTGCAGCCCCTGCAGCGTCACCGCATTCTCCGGGGTGGCGGCGATCGAGGCCTCCAAATCCGCCAGTTCCGTTTCGGCCCTGCTCACGACGATCTCGATGTTCTCCAGCTGACCGTCGATCTGTGCCAGCTGCAGGTCCAGGATGGATTGCGGCTCCGTCTCTGTATCCTGCGGGACCGGAGCGTCGGTGATCCGCTCGCGTAGTTGATCGATGCGTGCCCGCAGGGTCACGACGCGCGGGTTGGTTTCCGAGTACACCGTCAGTGCATCGCTCAGTTCCCGCTCAAGCTCCCGCAGCCGCGCCTGTTCGGGTGTCTGAGGGGTGTCCGGCATGCCTCCGTTCGCTTCGAAGGTCCTGATGATGCGCTCGCGCTGGTCCTCTAGGGACGAACGTTCGCGTTCGGCATTGGAAATCCGTTCCTGCAGCAGGATCTGCCTGTTGAGGCGGAAGTTGAGATCGTCGGGGAGGCGCCCGGTATTCTTGTTCTGGAACTCGGTGATCCGCGCGCTTTGCGCGGAGAGCGCGTTGTCGAGACGATCCACTTCCTGCTGAAAGAATTCGAGCGTGTCCTGCGCCCGGCCGGTGCGGTTCTCGACGCTCGCATTGACGATGCGGGTCACGTACTCGTTGACGACATTGGCGGCGATCTGACCGCTGCGCGCCTCGAAGGCGACGTCGATGAGGGCCGGATCGCCCCGCCCTCCGCCGCTGCTGCTGATGGAGGTCGTCCGGCGCATCGCCTGCACCACCTCGTCGGGCGACAGGCTCGAATAGTCGCGAAAGACCCTTTGATCGCGGGCAATGTCGAGGAGGTTGGCCCGGGTCAGCAATTGCTGCCGGATAATCCCGATCTCCTCCTGGGCACCGATGTTGACGGTGGTGTCCGCCATTTCTCCGGGGATCTGGGGGGCCTGTACCAGAAGCCGCGCATTGGTGCTGTAGGTGTTGGGCACACGCGCCGCCATGACCGCGGCGACCGTCGTGCAGAGAATGAACAGCACCATCATCGCCGGCAAACGGCGCAGGAAGAGTGTCCAGTAGAGCTTCAGATCGATCGTCATTCGGCGGCATCCGAGAATTCGAGAGCCGACAGGTAGATGCCGTCAGCCAGAACTTCCTCGACGACGGAAGCCGAGATGGTTCGTTCGTCGTTGCTGTAGGCGTAGACCATGCAGAAGTCGCACAACTTGTTGACGAGCCGGGGAACGCCGGCCGATTTTTCAAAGATCACGTCGATCGCTTCGGAGGTGAATTCTTCACCGGTACCACCTGCATGCTGCAGGCGGTGCCAGACATAGCGGCCCGTGGTTTCGCGGTCCATCGCGGGAATATGGTAGGTGGCCGTCACCCGTTGGGCGAACTGGCGCATTTTCGGTCCGGTGATCATGTCGCGCAATTCGGGCTGGCCCACAAGGATCAGCTGGATCAGTTCGTCCTTGTTGGCGTTGATGTTGGTGAGCATGCGAAGCTCTTCCAAACCTTCGGCCGACAGGTTCTGGGCCTCGTCGATGACCAGCACAACGCGGCTGCCTTCGCTGTACCGGTCGATGACGAATTGCTGCAGCAGCTGGAATTTGGCCACATAGGGCGCATTCATGTCGTAAGGCACGTCCAGAGCCGAAAGAACCCACTGCATCAACTCGCCCCGGTTGCCTTGGGCGTTCGAGATCAATCCGACGACGTAGCCCTCGTCGATAGTCGAAATCAGCTTCTGGAGCAGGGTCGTCTTCCCGGCCCCGACTTCACCGGTAATCACGGTGATCGGAGCATGGGTCATGAGGCCGTATTCCAGGACCGAGAAGGCTCGGCGGTGCGCACTCGTCCACAGAAGAAAATCGGGGTCGGGCAACAGTGTGAAGGGTCGCTCTCGCAGTCCGAAGAACTTCGCGAACTGCTCGGAATCCATCATGGCGTCCTGTCTCCGGTTCGGGCTCGGGGTGGATCTATAGCCAGACTAAGGCGCCGATGCATCCGCAAACGACCGTATTCCGGCGCCCGAGGCGCAAGATGCTCCGATTTTTCATCGAATCAGCCGCGGGTTACAGGCCGGGCGATGCGGGAAACGTTTTCCGCCACAGCGACAGCCGCGCCGATAGCGTAGCATTGTTTCGTGCAACCGGGACATTTATGAGGCAAGATCGTCACTATTTTGACGTCACGAAGTCTCGCCATACTTGTTGCATCGGATGCAACTTTTTGTTCAGCAACGCTTTTAGTGACAACAGAGCGCTAAGGAAACACGCTGGTTTCACAGTGGAAGCAGGATTTTTTATGACCTTTGCCAAGAAAGCGCCTAAATATGGAGGAGAGGCGCCCCCCAGGGAAGAATCCCGCGATGTGACGGCCACGTCCGACGTTGCTCCACAAGGAGCCGCCAAACCGATTTCGAAGGCGGGTTCGCCCGTCGGCCATGGATTATTTTTCGTACCTCCGCGTGGTTGCGCGGCAAGCAGGATTTCACTGATGTCTATTCATCCTAGGTTTTCGAATGGCTGCACGGCGCAGGCATCGCTCGCCGGAGTCGATGCGGACGTTGCCGGCACCTATGTCGATGGTCCGTCCCGCGGCCGAGCCGGCTTCTACCGCGACTATTTCAAGTACACCTTCGATCTGACGGTCACCTTCGTGCTCGCCTGGATGATCGTCCCCATTGTGGCGGTTCTGGCGTTTCTGACGATGATGGACGGCCATTCCCCGTTCTATACCCAGAACCGCGTCGGCCGCGGTGGACGAGTCTTCCGGATGTGGAAGCTGCGCAGCATGGTTCACGACGCCGATGCCCGTCTGGAAGCCTATCTGGAGGCCAATCCGGCAGCCCGCATCGAATGGGAACACAGCCAGAAACTCAAGAACGACCCCCGGATCACCCGGATCGGCCGTCTGATGCGCAAGACCTCCATGGACGAGCTGCCGCAACTCTGGAACGTCGTCACCGGCGACATGTCTCTGGTCGGTCCGCGCCCGATGATGACAAACCAGCGCGACATCTATCCCGGCCGCAGCTATTACGCTTTGCGCCCCGGCATCACCGGCTTCTGGCAGATTTCCGATCGCAACGAGTGCACCTTCCGCGACCGGGCTCTCTACGACACCGCCTATGAGAGGTCGCTGTCGCTGAAGACCGATCTGACGGTCCTGGTGCGGACGGTGAAGGTTGTGCTGCGCGGCACCGGTTACTGATCCCGGGTCTCTTCCTTCGGACACATGTTGCACGGACAGCATTGCATCTCTGATCACACTACACGACTCCGCAGGGCTTTCGTGCTTCTGGGTTGATCCTCTGCCACGACGCGATGGCGTCGAGGGGATCGGATCTGAGGCGGCTTCGGATGTGGTCGAAGCCGGTTCGAAACCAGGATCTGGCGTAGTGGCCGTGGCTTTTGCGCGGCGGCGCGCGCTTGCCGAGAAGGTCTGCGGCGGCGCGACCGGCCCAGGCAAGGGCAAGCGCGACAAGGGACATGAGCAGAGCGAGTTTGCGTGGATCGGTGAGACGTGTGTCCTCGAGGGGCACTGTCAGGTTGATGGCGTCATGGAAGGCCGGTAGCTCGCTTGGATGCTGAACCTCAACGATCTCTCCCGCCTCAAGGGGTACCGCTTTCCGCGCACCGTCATCGGATACGCCGTCTGGGCGTACCACCGTTTCGCCCTGAGCCTGCGAGATGTCGAAGACCTTCTGGCCGAGCGGGGCATCGCCGTTTCCTATGAGACGATACGGGTGTGGGTCGCGAAGTTCGGGACGCAGTTCGCCGCGAAGATCCGACGCGATCGGCCCTGGCCAGCCGACAAGTGGCATCTCGACGAGGTCGTACTCAAGATCAACGGCACGAAGCATTGGTTATGGCGGGCAATCGACGCGAAAGGCCACGTCTTGGACATCCTCGTGCAGTCATGCCGCGAC
>NZ_CYPR01000236.1 GCF_001408515.1 Jannaschia seosinensis
TACTGCCACTCGTTTGCGCGCCCCCCAAGCCGGATCGTGCTCGATATCGATGATACCTTTGACGCGGTGCATGGCCACCAGCAGCTGCGCCTGTTCAATGCGTTCTACGACGAGTTCGGCTTCCAGCCGATCGTCGTCTTCGACGGCGAAGGCCGGCTCGTGGGGACACTGCTGCGCCCGGCCCGCCGCCCCAAGGGGGCCGAGAGCGCGGCCCACATCCGCCGGTTGATCCGGCAGATTGCCAGGCATTGGCCCGAGACAGAAATCCTGCTGCGAGCCGACAGCCACTACTGCACCCCGCAGGTTCTGGACCTGTGTGACGGGCTCGGGCTGCGCTATGTCTTTGGTTTGTCAAAGAACGGCCGTCTGGCGCGGAACATCTCGGCTCTGGAAGCGTCGACAGCGGCGCGCTACGCCCGAACGCCGGGCCAGAAGCTGCGCCGGTTCAAAACCTTCTCCTACGCAGCCCGCTCGTGGTCGAAACCCCGCCGCGTCATCGCCCGCGTCGAGGTTGGTCCCATGGGTCGGGACACCCGCTACATCGTCACCAACCTCGAGGGCGGTCGCGGCAAGCACCTTTACGAGAAGCTCTATTCCGCTCGCGGCCAGGCCGAGAACCACATCAAGGCGTGGAAGGCCCACCTCGCAGCAGACCGGACGTCGTGCTCGAAAGCCAACGCCAATCAGATGCGTCTGATGCTGCACGGCTGCGCCTACTGGATTTGGTGGAAGCTTCGCGCGGCTTGCCCGAAGCGCTCACCGTGGCGCCGCGCCCAGTTCGACACGCTGCGGCTGCATCTCGTCAAGCTGGCCGCCACCATCGTCGAAAAGAAGACCCGGATCATCGTGACCCTGCCGGCATCGTGTCCCCGAAAGGGACTTCTCCTCCTTCTCTTCGACGCCCTCGCCCCACCGAAAACAGCCTGACGCATGCGCCCCGACAAACCCAGAAACATCAACCCGTATCGCCCAAGACCCAAGTCACCGGCCGGCATGCCAACCGGACGCAAACACCGGGTGCGCGCAAGAAAACCGAGACCGGGGAAACCATCCCACGGAGCACAAGTCCGCAGCTTCATGAATTATGCGGGTTAGATGATCTTGAGCTTTCGAACAAAGATATGAGATCGATTGCTCCCTCCGGCGTTGGCTCATATGCTGGTGTAGCTGGTGCTGTAGCACTAGGATTAGCAGTCGGAGCGAGGGGTTCTGCTATTCCAGTATTTATGCCCGGCCGAAACAGACCTTCGTGCACGGCGCAGCGAAAGTGCGCTCCGTCCGCACTGCTGACCTTCACGCACAGTGCAGCGAACGGCCGCTCTACACCAGCATCAGGGCGGCGTGGGCGTCCACACCTGGTCCTCCTTGAGTAAGGTGTTGGCCAGCACGATCAGCTTTCGCATGGTGGCCGTGATCGCGACCTTGAACGGTTTGCCGGCTTGTCGAAGCCGAGCGCAGAACGCTGCCAGATCACGGTTCCAGCGCATCGCGACGGTCGCCGCCATGTAGAGGACGTTGCGCGCGGCGATCCTTCCGCCTCGGATTATCTTGCGGCCCCGCAACAGGCCCGAGTCCCGGTTCATCGGCGTCAAGCCCGCGAGAGCTGCGACCTCGGCCGCGCTGGCCGAGCCCAGCTCCTTCATCTCGACAAGAAGCGTGGTCGCGGTGACGGGACCGATCCCCGGCGCCGATGTCAGGACCTCGAAGCGGCGCGCTGTCGCTGGATCGGCCTGTATGAGGTCCATGAGCATCTCATCAAGTTCCTTGCCGTGGTGCCGACACAGCTCGATCCGTTCGGCTATCTGTGCTTTCAGGATTCCCGAGGACGCTTCGGAAAGTTGCTGCTCCAACGACATGCGTGCTTCGACGACCTGGCGGCGGGCGACCGTGATCTCGGCGATCTGTGCCATGATTTTGGTGGGCGGCTCGCTTGTAGCGGGCTGCATTGTCGCGCCAAACCGCGCCAAACCGCGCCAAAGTCTCGGCGTCGATCCGATCAGTCTTTGCGAGGCGTCCCAAAACGTCCGCGAAGCGCCGCGATTGCTAGGGATTGACCACCGCTACTGAAAGCCCGGCCTCATGCAGGTAGCCATGGGCCGCCCGGTGATAGCGTCCCGTCGCCTCCATCACGACTAGCTCGGTTTGAATCTCCAGGCATCGTTTTCGCAGCCGACGGATTCCTGCGGCATCGTTCTCGACCCTGAATTGCTCCCCTTCGGGATGCAGGAATACGTCGAGTCAGTTCTTGCTGACGTCGATGCCGACAAACACGGCGGCTGGTCTGATAGAGCAACCTGCGGTCTGGAAATTCTGCTGAGAGCGGGTCATGCATCCTGGCATTCCCATTTGATGTAGGCCTTGGTCTCGGAGGCCCATTTCTCGTCGATCTCTACGAGGACGGCGCTGACCAGTCGCAGCAGAGCGTCGTCGCTGGGAAAGACCCTGACCTTTACGGTGCGCCGCTTGAGCTCCTGCTGGACGGATCGCTCCATCGGGTTTGAAGTGCGCAGCCGGCGGCGATGGTGCTCGGGCAGCGTGAAGACCGCGAGCCCCTCGGGCGCGTTTTCCTCCAGCCATGCGGCCAGCTTCGGCGCAGAGGTGCGATAGCTGGCGACGATCTCTGCCAAGGCCGTTTCTGCCTTGGCGAGCGTGCTGGCATTCCACACGGTGCGCAGCTCGGCTCCGATGCGCTTGCGGCTCTCGACGTTCGGAGCGTGATGAATGGCGTTGCGCGCGAGATGGAACTGGCAGCGCTGCCACGTGGCGCCGCCAAGAACAGCCCGCCGGGCAGCACGCAGCCCTGAGTGGTCATCCGAAACGATGAACTCGACGCCGCGCAGGCCGCGGGCGACCAGGCTCTCCAAGAAGCCCCGCCAGTGGACCTCGGCCTCGGACAGGGCCACGGAAACGCCCAGAACACGCCGCCGCTCGTCCGGGCCGATGCCGATTGCCGAGAGCACGGCAGCATCGCGCACCACCCCGCCGTGGCGCATCTTCTCGTACCGGGCATCGAGGATGAGGTACTTTACCTGGCCCAGAGGGCGGTTGCGCCATGCCTCCAGTTCGTCGTCGAGCAGCTTGGCAGCCCGGCTGACCTGCGAGGACGACAGGCTCTCGATCCCGAACTCGCGCATGACAGCCTCGGCGTCACGCGTGGAGACGCCTTTGACGTACATCTCGGCCACCGCCAGCATGACGGACCGAACCG
>NZ_CYPR01000237.1 GCF_001408515.1 Jannaschia seosinensis
CAGGAAATCCTGGCTCTTTGCGGGTTCCGAGCGCGGCGGGCAGCGCGCCGCCTTCATGTATTCCCTGATCGGCACCGCGAAGCTGAACGACATCGACCCGCAGGCTTGGCTCGCCGACGTCATCGCCCGCATCTCCGACATTCCGGTCTCACGCCTGCACGAGTTGCTGCCGTGGGAATGGAACGCCGCTGCGCTCCAGGTCAAGGCAGCCTGACCACGGCACTCGCCGGATGCTTACGATAGATCCAGAGCGGATGCTGTTTTGTGGCCGAGAGGTCATAGAAACCACCAAGGACAAAGACCGCCGCTCCGGCGAGCGCCAATGTTGTGACGGCGGTCAGAAGGATGCGAAGGAGGCCGCGTTTCATCAATCCTCCAAGGTGTAGAGGTAGAGGGCCAGACGCCGCGCCTCGTCCTCGGTGAGGCCGAGCCGGGGCATTGCCGAGCCCGGATCGACCGCCTGCGGGTTTTGAATGAACTGGGCCAGCGCGTCTAAAGTGTTGGGCAGGACCCCCGCGACGTAGGCCTGCCGCGACATCGCGCCCAGCGGTGGCCCTGTTCGCCCGTTCGCGCCAGGAACGCCGGGAATGACATGACAGGTGCCGCAGCCATTCCTTACGATCAGCGTCAGCGCGACGTCATCAGCGGCGACAGGGCCGGCGAGCGACGCGGCGAGGGCGATTGCGGCGACCCGCCTCAAGACGGAAACCGCTCGGTCCGGGCCTCCGCATCGCGCAGAAGACCGGCGACGGTTGCCACCGCGGCGCCGATCAGGATTGCGCAGCACGGAACCCACATGATCAATCCGGCAAGTTGCTGGTCCTCAAGCGCGGACAGGCCGCGGATGCCGCCTTCGTAGGTGTTCCGTCCCGGATGATCACCTTTCCCCGCGACGATCCGCGCTCTTCATGGCAAGATCGGTTCTGAGGGACCTTCGAGACGGGGCACGACCATGCTGATACATCTTCACAAGCAGGCCACGACCACGCCGAAGGTGCGGGCGGCGATCCAGGCGAGCACGGAGCCTGCTCCGGTCCTGGCCGAGCGCTTCGGCATAACGGAGCAGACCGTTTACAAGTGGCGCAAGCGCGACAGCGTCGCGGATCGCAGCCACACGCCGCACAGGCTCCAGACGACGCTGACACCACCGCAAGAGGCCGTCGCGGTGGCCCTGCGAAAGGCGCTGCTGGTGTCGCTGGATGATCTGCTGGCGGTTGTGCGGGAGTTCCTGAACCCGAACGCCTCGCGCTCGGGGCTGGACCGCTGCCTGCGCCGGCATGGCGTGGGGAACCTGCGCGACCTGAAGACCAAGGCGGCCAAGCCGAAGCACAGCGCCTTCAAGGCCTACGAGCCGGGCTACCTCCACATCGACGTGAAA
>NZ_CYPR01000238.1 GCF_001408515.1 Jannaschia seosinensis
CAATTCGAACCAGTCTCAGGAAGGGCAGGGGGCCTGGCCATTATCCGGCGCAAAGACCGCGCCACTCGGCGAGAGCGGCGGCGCGGTTCGTCTTGAAGATGTCTCGGCTGGAGAGGCTACGTTGCTGGTTGAAGTGGTTCGAGACGGAGGCGTGGACGGCGGCGAACTTCTGCAGACTTCGCATCCGCCGGAAGCGCTGCATGGCCCTCTCGCGTCGTCGGAACGGCAGGTGCGAATTCTCCGCGCGGTTGTTCAGCCACCGACCGGTCTCCTGCCGGTCCGCCATGCCGAGGTCCTTCAGGGCCGCACCGTAGGAGCGAAGCTTGTCCGTCACGAGGACATCTGCTCGCCCGTGCTTTTTCATTGCTTTTCTGAGGAATTTCAGCGCAGCCTTCTTGTCCCGCGTCTTCGTGACGAAGCTTTCCAGCACTTTGCCCTCATGATCGACCGCCCGCCAGAGGTAGTGCTGCTCGCCGTTGATCTTCACGAACATCTCGTCGAGGTGCCAGCGCCAGCGGCTCGATTTCATACCCTCGATGCGTCGCTTGCGGATCTCACCGGCGAACATCGGGCCGAAGCGGTGCCACCAGAAGCGCACCGTCTCGTGGCTGACGTCGACGCCGCGCTCGTGCAGCAGATCCTCGACGTTGCGAAGCGACAGCGGGAAGCGGACATACATCATCACCGCCAGTCGGATGATCTCGGAGCTGGTCTTGAAGTACTTGAAGGGGCTGCGGTTGGTCATGCGGGGAGCCTAGCCAGCCGCCTGCTCCGCCTCAAGCGAAGTTCTTCTGACAAGACCCTCTCAACCCATGCGCGAAGCGCGGCTGACACTCGCACCAAACGCTCGCCCAAGGGGCGGCAAGAACGGCCTCACCCCGCCTCCAGCCCGCCGGGGAGCCGTTTCGGTGAATAACGCGGGTTGAAGGGGCTGCGCTTGGTCATGCGGGGAGCCTAGCCGGCCGCCTGCTCCGCCTCAAGCGAAGTTCTTCTGCCAAGGCCCTCCCCCGAGTTTGCGTCTTGTAAAATCCCGTCGGTTGCGCTTTTGAGAAATCAAAGTCGCAAATCTCACAAAATGGATGCCTTCTGCAATCCGGCCGCGAAGGCCTTAGAAGTTCCGTTTTGGAAGAGCGCATGAAGATGGAGGACTAGGTGAGTCTGCAAGATTTCTCGATCGAAGCCGGCGTCTTTTCCTCCCGAAACCACTGGCACCGTCTCGAGGAGGCCATGCGCGCGCTTGCTCGGGACGAGCCGGCGCGGGCTTGGAAGATGCTCGAGGAGATACGCCTATCCGAAAAGGTTGGACCCGAGGTCCTCGAAGCGGCCCGCCGGCTGGTCGGCGGCGGGCTCGCCCGGGCGGGGGGGGCGCGCATCGATCTGCCCTGCGACTATCTGCGCTCGCAGCCCGGTAAGCGGTTCCAGTCGAAGCTGCGTCAGATCCGGGATCTGAAAGAGCGTCTCCGTCAGTTTCCGTCCGATCTCTTCCTGCCAAGGATCACCGGCAACGCGAACGATTTCTCGTTCCTCGTCGATGCCAGCTGGTCCCACGGTTTCTGGGAGCCCCTACCCGCCCTGCGGCTGCGGCTTGTCGTGGAGATCGACGGGCCGGCGGATCTGGCACGGCTCGAGCGATCCTTGGCGGCGTATCGCCGCTCGGCACCCGCCCTTACGGCGAGATTGTCGCTCTGCATCTCGGCCCCAGAGGCGTTGCACGGCACGCCGCTGCCCGTTCCGGCGGACTGGATTGCGGTTCCTGCCTTCGCGCTTGATTCTGCGGCGCAGATGCGGCACTTCGCGAAGGATACTGAGATCGTCTGCTTCGCGCCGCTGCCGATGCTCGACGATGGGCTCGTGCTGGAGCGGGTCGTGCGCTATGTAGCGCTATCCGGGCGGCTCTGTCTCGTGCTGTGCCCGTTCGGTGCGCTATGCCGCGATAACGATCCCGAAGCCTTGCCGACCCTTCTGTCGGATCGGATGATGCTGCCCGCTTGGACGGAGCGCCTCGATGCCTTCTGCGAGGTTCGGGGCATGGCCTTCGCCCTCGACGTGGGGCTTTTTCGCGAGACGGGCGGGTTCAATTCCCGCTTCGCCACGCCGGGGCCGGCCGCCACACATCTGGCTTGGCGCATCTCCGAGGCGGGGGCCTATTTCCTGCCGCTCTCAGTGCGGGCGGAGTTCGTCACGGCCCCACCAGACCCCGAGGCCCCCCGCGCCGATACGGCACTCTTGCGACAGCTTTGCCCTCATCCGGCCATCCGTCACAGCGCGGGCCGCTTTGAGGTGCCGCGGGTCAGTATCTACATCCCCGCCTATCGCGCCGCGCGCTATCTAAAGGCGGCAATCGACAGCGCTCTAGAGCAGGATTACGAGGATCTCGAGGTTTGTGTTGCCGATGACGGATCTCCCGATGCGACACTCGAGGTGCTGCGCGGATACGATGGCGATCCACGGGTGCGCTACGTGAGCGGGCCAAATGGCGGCATCGGCCATGCCTCGAACCGGGCGATCAACATGGCGCGCGGAGCCTATATCGGACAGCTCGATTCCGACGATCGTCTGAAACCTGGGGCTGTGCGCCGCCTGGCCGAATATCTCGACACCCATCCCCTAACCGGCTGCGTCTATGGCTCATGCGAGCGGATCGACGAGAACGGCTATGTCATCGGCAACGAATACAGCCACCTGATTTTCAGCCGCAAGAAGATGCTGACGACCTCGATCGTGCATCACTTCCGCATGTTCCGCCGCCAGTCCTGGGAGCGGACGGGCAAGTTTCGCGAAGACATCGTGAATGCGGTCGACTACGACATGTTCCTCAAGCTGTCGGAGGTCACGGCCTTCCATCATGTGAACGAGATCCTCTATCAGCGCCGCTGGCATGGCGAAAACACATCACGGGTGAACGAGACATTCCAGACCACCAACACCTACGCCGTCCAGCGACAGGCGCTGGAGCGGATGGGTCTTGAGCGGTTCTGGGAGGGATATGTTCCCGATCCCGAGAGGCCGCGCGCCATCTCCTACAGGCGGGGCAAATGTCCCGACCGGGTCTATTTTTGGCCCGATTACAGCCGGACGAACCTCTATCAGAGGCTGCTCTACGCGCCCGCGTCCGAGCAGATCGAGTTCGTCGGCGGCAGCATCGACGAGGCGCTCCAAGCCATTGGCGGCCGCGCTGGAGAGGATGCAGGCGCGTTCGTGTTCCATCTCCATTGGCTCAACAAGGTCTTTGCCGGTGCCGCCACCATCGAGGCGGCCGCGCGGGCAGCGCATGACTTCCTCGACAAGCTGCGCCGCTTCAGGTTTTTGGGGGGGCGGATCGTCTGGACGATCCACAACACGCTCTCCCACGATCTCCCCTTTCGGCGGTTGGAGCGGAACCTGTCGCGCGAAGTGCTTGATCTCGCCGACGCGGTGCATGTGCATTGTCAGGGCTCGATTCCTGATATTGAGGCGAACTTCCCGCTGCCACACAAGAAACTGCACGTCGCCCGCCACGGGGCCTATGTCGGAGCCTATCCCGATTTTATCACTCGCGCGCAAGCCCGCGACGAGCTTAGGATTGAGCCCGACGAAGAGGTGATCCTCTTTTTGGGACAAATTCGCCCTTACAAGGGGCTTGACGCGCTCCTCGCGGCTTTTCGCGAAATCCTCCCGCGACGGCCGCGCGCAAGGCTTGTCATCGCGGGCAGCCGTCCGATCGCGCAGATGCTAGATGGCGCCGATCTGAGCGACGAGGAACGCGCGCGGATTACGATTGCCAACCGCTTTATTGACGAGATGGAGTTGCAGGTATTCTTCCGCGCAGCCGATCTTGCGGTCTTTCCCTATACCCAGATTTTGACCTCAGGATCGTTTCTGCTGTCGCTGAGCTTCGGTGTGCCGGCGATCGTGCCTGAGGGAGCGATGACGCGGGAGGTCCTCAAGGCGGATGTCAGGGCGGGACGGCTCTATAGCCCCGGAGACGGGCTCCCGGCACTCGTCGCCGCGATTGAGGAGACCCTCGGGCGAATCGCGGCGGGCGAGGACCACGATATGAAGCGGGCGGCGCGCAGGGTGGCCGAGGCGCTCGAGTGGGAGGACATCACACAGCTCCTTCTCGGGCGGGAGACAACAAGAGACAAAGAGGTGCGAATATGACGCAGGATTTCGACTTGCAGGGGCGTTTTGAAGTCGCCGATCCTGATGCGGCGCTGATTGTGGCCGAGGCCGCGAAGGCAACGGCCGCCGCCGAGGAGCGGCTGATCGAGATGCGCGCCGAAATGGCGGTCCTACGTGAGACGATCCGCGCCGAACTCGGCGAGGCGCTCACCGAGGCGCGCTTGCGCATCGCGACCCTCCAAAAGGAAACTGCGGAAGCCCTCGCGCGAGCCGAGCACCACGAGCGGGAGGTTCAGTCGTTCCTGCAAAGCACGAGCTGGCGCATCACCACCCCCCTGCGCGCCCTATCGCTCCGCTTCCGGAGCCTGCCTCGGATGTAGGGTCAAGAGAGGGGGTGGTGTCATTTGTGGACGGCTCCGGTTTTGCAAGGGTTTTGTCGAGTGACGTGGATCGAAGCAGGTTGCGGTCATTTGTCCGGCCTGTGCGCGCGGTGCATGTGACCGCTGGCCCTGATGAAGTCCGCTTGCCGGGTCCCAATCAGACTATCGAGCTGTGACGCCCTGACAGTACCTCGGGGTGTCCCGGCAGCGGTCTTGCTTGATCATCATCACTTACTTTTGCCCTTGCATCTCATCGCGGCGCCCTTGGAGCGCCGCCTGTCTCTTTGTTGTTCAAATTGCCGGTGCGGCCTTGTAATTCTCTTCCTTTGCCAGCAACGCCCAAGCCGTACGAGCGGTCTTGTTGGCGACCGCCACGGTCACGAGCCGTGTGGGTGCTGGCAGATCAACTCGAACCAGTCTCAGGAAGGGCAGGGGGCCTGACCATTATCCTGCGCAAAGACCGCGCCACTCGGCGAGAGCGGCGGTGCGGTTGGTCTTGAAGATGTCTCGGCTGGAGAGGCTGCGTTCCTGGTTGAAGTGGTTCGAGACGGAGGCGTGGACGGCGGCGAACTTCTGCAGACTTCGCATCCGCCGGAAGCGCTGCATGGCCCTCTCGCGTCGTCGGAACGGCAGGTGCGAATTCTCCGCGCGGTTGTTCAGCCACCGACCGGTCTCCTGCCGGTCCGCCATGCCGAGGTCCTTCAGAGCCGCACCGTAGGAGCGAAGCTTGTCCGTCACGAGGACATCTGCTCGCCCGTGCTTCTTCATTGCTTCTCCTGCTTGAGTTATGCCCGAAAGTTGGTGATGGCCTGAAGTAGGCGGCATATCATGGCGGTGTTCACGCGCCGTCAGTCTCAAAAGAGAAAGGATATGCCACCATGGCCAAATCTACCGTTGTCCCGTTCGAACTGCCATCGGAATTTTCTGCGGATCCGTTGACCGAGGTAATCCAAGCTGGGGCCAAGGAGCTTCTGCGAACGGCGGTTCAGGCGGAGGTATCCGCCTTCCTCGCCGAGCATGCGCATCTTCTGGACGAGGAGGGCCGCCAGCGTCTTGTGCGCCATGGTTTTCTGCCCGAGCGCGAGATGATGACCGGGATCGGGACCATTCCTGTGCAGGTCCCGCGCGTGCGCGATCGCGGCCGCAATGAAGATGGGAGCAAGATCAAGTTCCGCTCGGCGCTGGTACCGCCGTATTTGCGCAAGGCGAAGTCGGTCGAGGAGTTGCTACCTTGGCTGTACCTGAAGGGCATCTCGACGGGCGACTTCAGCGAGGCACTGGCGGCGCTCCTCGGACCTGATGCCGAGGGGCTGTCGTCCTCGACCATCACGCGTCTGAAGGCCGCGTGGTGGGAGGAGTACGAGGCCTGGCGCAAGCGCGATCTCACGGGCAAGCGCTACGTCTACATCTGGGCGGATGGGGTCTACTTCACGCCACGCCTGGACGGCGATCGCCAATGTATGTTGGTGATTATTGGCGCCGACGAATACGGCGAGAAGGACATTCTCGCCATCACAGACGGGTTCCGTGAGAATGCCGACAGCTGGTGCGACCTGCTGAAAGGGCTGAAGAAGCGCGGCCTGACTGTGCCCCCGGAACTGGCCACAGGCGATGGTGCGCTCGGGTTCTGGACGGCCCTGCGGGATGTCTTCCCCGACACGCGCGAGCAGAGATGTTGGGTTCACAAGACCGCCAATGTGCTGGGCGCGACCCCCAAATCCATGCATGAAAGGGTCAAGGCCGATCTGCAAGACATCTGGATGGCCGAGACGAAGAAGGAGGCGAATGCCGCCTTCGATCTCTTCGTCGAAATCTACGGCGCGAAGTACGAGAAGGCTGTGGCCAAGCTGGTGAAAGACCGTGACGAGCTGCTGGCCTTCTACGACTTCCCGGCCGAGCACTGGAAGCACATTCGGACCACGAACCCGATCGAGAGTGTCTTCGCCACGGTCAGGAACCGGACCCGCAAAACCAAGGGCTGCCTGAACCGCAAGACCGCCCTCGCCATGGTCTTCCGACTCATGAAGTCAGCCAAGAAGAAGTGGCGGAAGATCAACGGGCCAAACCGTCTGCCCGACGTCATTCAGGGGATTGAGTTCAAGGACGGGATCAAGCAACTTCAAACCGCCGCCTGATGAGGACCGTCACCAACTTTTGGGCATATCTCTCCACGGCAACAATCCACGATACTGTTACTATCTACTGAGCCGATTGGATTTCCACGAGCACAGCGGGAAAACTGGTGTTCCAGGTGTCAACCGCAACGACCTCCATACTGTTCGAATTCCGACCGCAAATGACCCGAAAGAACAGGAAGCCATTGCCGAGGCGCTTTCGGATGCGGATGCGCTGATCGAGGGGCTGGAGCGGCTGATCGCCAAGAAGCGGCTCATCAAGCAAGGCGCGATGCAGGACCTACTGACCGGCAAGCGACGCCTTCCGGGGTTCTCGGGGGAGTGGAAGCCTATGACGCTGTTTGAAATGGCAGACAGCAACAAGAAGAACTTCGACGATGGCGATTGGATTGAAGCCGAGCACATTGCGCCAACAGGAATGCGGCTTATTCAGACTGGCAATGTTGGAATCGGACGATTTATCGATTCAAACAGAAAGTATATTTTCCCAGAATCCTTCAATAAACTGCGCTGCAAAGAAGTTCACCCAGGCGACGTTCTGATTTGCCGATTGGCAGATCCTCCCGGAAGAGCATGCATCGTCCCAGATCTCGGCGAAGAGTAAGCGCCGTCTCGGCCCCATTGGGTTTTCGCTTGCGGTCGGGATCGCTCGGCGTATCCGGCTGCCGCTTTCGCCCTTGTGCGCGCTCAGAGTGAGCTCACTGAGGACTCCCGGATGAGCTCATTGTGAGGGGTGGGACGCCTCGGCGTAAGCCCATGGCATCAACGCGTCGATGTCCTTGTCGAGATGGCCGTTGGCGAGCTTGGTGAAGAGATCGCGTAGGTAGGCATAGGGCTCGACGCCGTTCATCTTGCAGGTGCCGATCAGGCTGGCGAAGCGCGCCCATGATCGACCGCCGTCATCGTGCCCGGCAAACAGCGCGTTGCGGCGGTTCATGGCCGGGCTGCGGATCGCGTTCTCGACGAGGTTGGAGTCCATATCGACCCGGCCATCGTCGAGGAAGAGCCGGAAGCCGTCTTGGCGCCGGAGCATGTAGGCGAGCGCCTCGCCAAGCTCGGATTTGCGCGAGATGCGCGCGGCCTGGGCGGCCAGCCAGGTGAAGAACTCATCGACCAGTGGGCGGGACAGGTTCTGGCGGACCGCCCGGCGATGATCGGGCTCCGAGCCGCGGATGGCATCCTCGACATTGTAGAGCGCAGCGATGCGCACCAGCGCCTCGTCGACGATGGGTGACCCCTTCTTCGGCTTGGCCTTGATCAGCTTCCGCCGACCATGGGCCCAGCAGAAAGCCAGCTTCAACGGCTTGCCGCCCTTGCGATCTGGCTTGGCCAGATGCGTGTAGCCGCCATAGGCATCGACCTGGATCGTGCCATTGAAGCCGGTCAGGATTTCATCGGCATACGCGCCCTTTCGGCCGGGCCGATAGTGGAACACCACGCCCGGCGGCGCCGGTCCATTCCAGCCCCGCTCATCGCGCAGAACCGCCCACAGGTAGCCCGTCTTCGTCTTGCCCCGCCCGGGGTCCAGCACCGGAGCGGTCGTTTCGTCGACATAGAGCCGGGTGCTGCCCTGGATCAGGGCCTTGGCCATATGCTCCACCACCGGCTCGATCAGCGCCCCTGTCCGGCCCATCCAGTCCGCCAGCACCGAGCGGTCGATCGGCACGCCGTGCCGGGCCATGACCACGGCCTGCCGGTTCAGCGGCATGTGCTCGGAATGCTTGGATACCGCCACCTGCGCCAGCAGCGCTTCGGTGGGCCAACTGCCCTCCAGCAGGTGCGCCGGGGCTTTCGCCTGAACTACGCCCGTGCGCCCCTTGGGGCAGGCGTATTTCGGGCGGATCGTGGCGATGACCTGGTAGCGTGCCGGAATGTAATCCAGCCGTTCCGCCCGATCTTCACCAATCCGGACCATGTCGCCACAGCCGCAGGGACAGGTGATGCTGTCGGGCTCGATTACCCGTTCCACGCGCGGCAGGTGGTCCGGTAACGCCCGGGACTTGCGTGGCTTGCGCGAGGTCTTCGTCTCCGGATCGGTCGCGCTGGCCGCGACCTTCTCTTCGGCCACGGCGATCTGTTCCTGGGTCTCGGCGATGGCGGTCTCGAGATCCTCGAGAGCAAGCTCGAGCTGCGCGGGGTCCAACTTCTCCGACTTCGGCCCGAACTTCGTGCGCCGGTAGTCCTGAACCTGGCTCTCCAGCTTCGCGATCAGTGCCTTCAGTTCGGTGATGAAGGCGCTCTTCTCGGCCACCACTGCCTGCTCATGCTGGCGCGCCGCACGCTCGACCGACAGTTCGGATTGCGCGGCCTCGAACGCCTTCACCACCTCCGGCGGGAGGTCTGGAAATTGACTGAGATCGAAGGGCTGCGACATGCATTTTCCTATCCGATCCCGACAGGAAAGCCCAACAAAACATGGTCAAAACAGGTTCAGTGATTCACCC
>NZ_CYPR01000239.1 GCF_001408515.1 Jannaschia seosinensis
AAGCAGGAAAAGCTCGGCGCGTTCATGGACGCCTCCCGCGACGACGTCCTGGCCTACATGGACTTCCCGCGCGAGCATTGGACCCAGATCGCATCCACGAACCCAATCGAGCGAGTAAACCGCGAGATCAAGCGGCGCGCCGATGTCATCGGGATCTTTCCAAACGACGAAGCCATTGTTCGCCTGGTCGGCGCTCTGATGCTCGAGACAAACGACGAATGGACAGTCGCCCGGCGGTACATGTCGCTTGAAAGCCTCGCGCGCGTCACCGACAATGCAGACGTCAGATTGCCCACCGTGGCCACCTGATCAGCTTCGGACCTCTCCGAAGGTCGGCGCTCCTACACCACGCAATGGGGCACTATCGTCCGACACGAGCGTCTCGCCGTAGATCGGGTGGAGGAGTGCTGTCTCGTTGGCGGTCAGCGGCCGCGCCGTGCAGGCGGCGGTGAGGAGCGTGGCCGCGAGGATGAGGGGCAGGCGCATGCCGAAAGGATATGTCAGCGCGACTCGGCGGCAAGGCGGTGTTCGTCAAGGTAGTTGTCGCCTGCACTCGTTTTCACGCTGCGTTCTCGGCTGGGCCGGCCATGGGGCCGCCGCCGCCAGCTTCATGGGGGAGCGCGTCGGCAGCCCCATGGCCTCTGCGCCCGGCATCGGATCGCTCGGGGTTAAGCCAGACCGAGCCGATGGGCTGCCAGTCGCGGGTCTGACCTGACCAGCGTTCCGGGTGTACGGCGCGGGCCATCTGGTAGACGCGGTGGCGCTCTGCCAGCAGCGCCTTTTCCTCGCCACGATGGCGCTGGTCGGGTGTCACGAAGCGGATGGCGCTGTGCCGATGCTCGGTGTTGTACCAGGTGACGAAGGTCTGGACCCGGATCTGCGCCTCCTCGATCGTCGCGAAGCCGCGGGTTGGCCAACCGGGCGTATATTTGCAGGTCCGGAACAGGGCCTCGGAGAACGGATTGTCATTGCTGACCCGGGGTCGGCTGAACGACGCGGTCACGCCGAGCCGCTCCATCGTCACCTTCATCGTTGCGCCCTTCATGGGGCTGCCATTGTCGGCATGCAGCACCAAGGGATTGGTGAGACACTTCTCGGACCATACCGCACGCTTGAGAACCAGGGCGGCGAAGTCGGCGGTCTCGCGGTCATGGACCTCCCAGCCGACGATCTTCCGGCTGAAGATATCGACGATGAGGTAGAGGTAGAAGAAGGTGCCGGCGATCGGCCCGGGCAGCCACGTGATATCCCAGCTCCAGACCTGGCACGGCGCCTTCGCCTCGAAGCTGGTGGGCGGCTTGCGGCGCGTGGCCGGACGCGCGCGACCGCGGCGATGGTTCTGGCCGCGTTCGCGCAACACCCTGTAAAAGCTGGATTCCGACGCGATGTAGTCGCCGCGGTCAGCCAGCCGAGGCACGATCTGGCTGGGCGGCAGGCTGGCGAACTCCGGCGCGTTGCAGGTGGCGACGATCTCGTCGCGTTCCGCCTCACTGAGCCGGTTTGTCGGCGCCGGCCGGTCCGCAGACGGACGACGGTCCTCGCAGATCCCGCCGACCGGATCCCGCCAGCGCTGGAGCGTGCGTGGGTTCAGGCCAAGGGCAGCGCAAGCGGCTGTGAACCGAGCTCCGGCTGATACGGCCTCGTCGATGAGGGCTGCAACATGTCGGCGATCGTGAGCAGGCGTCATTTCTCCGCGCCTCCCTCTGGGCCCCAGATCGCCTCGGCCTTTTTTCGCAGGATCGTCAGCGCCGCCGCCTCGGCCAGGGCCTTTTCCTTGCGCGCCAGTTCCCGTTCCAGCTGCTGCACCCGCTTGTTGGCGTCCCGTGTTTCCCGCGCGATCTGGCGGGACGCCGCTCGTTCCCAGTCGTTGGCCCGCGCGCAGGCCTCCCGCCAGACAGTCAGCTGATCGGGGTAGATGCCGCGGCGCCGACAATGTTCGCCAAGCTCCACTGCATTCAGTGACGCCGTCTCGATCACCGCAGCGAGCTTGTCCGCTGAGGTCCAGCTCTCGGGACCCGCGTTCGCTTCGGGCAGAAACTGCCCCTTCGCCCGCGCCTCCGCCCGCCACTTCGCAAGCGTCGCCACGCTGATCCCTTCCTCCTTGGCCAGCCGGCCCAAGGGCATGTTGTTCGGCGGCAGCATCTTCCCGATCACCGCAGCCTTCCGTTCAGGTGAGTAAGCCATTTCGTCGTCCTGTCCCGCCCGCCTCAGAATACACTTTCTGCATCAGAGCAGGCGACAACTTCCCTGACAGAGGGGGAGGATGTGGCGTCCATCCCGAGGCAGTTTGTTGAGAAACGCTTGAAGACGCGCCGGACAATAGACCCAAATTTTATTATCCGTCTTTTCCTGACAGATCGCCATATACTCGCCGTCGAAATCCTCTCAAGTCATCTTAACGCAGTCGCCGAGGCGCTGGCCGGTGCCGACGCATAGATGTTCCGCCCCGGATGATCACCTTTCCCCGCGACGATCCGCGCTCTTCATGGCAAGATCGGTTCTGAGGGACCTTCGAGACGGGGCACGACCATGCTGATACATCTTCACAAGCAGGCCACGACCACGCCGAAGGTGCGGGCGGCGATCCAGGCGAGCACGGAGCCTGCTCCGGTCCTGGCCGAGCGCTTCGGCATAACGGAGCAGACCGTTTACAAGTGGCGCAAGCGCGACAGCGTCGCGGATCGCAGCCACACGCCGCACAGGCTCCAGACGACGCTGACACCACCGCAAGAGGCCGTCGCGGTGGCCCTGCGAAAGGCGCTGCTGGTGTCGCTGGATGATCTGCTGGCGGTTGTGCGGGAGTTCCTGAACCCGAACGCCTCGCGCTCGGGGCTGGATCGCTGCCTGCGCCGGCATGGCGTGGGAAACCTGCGCGACCTGAAGGCCAAGGCGGCCAAGCCGAAGTACAGCGCCTTCAAGGCCTACGAGCCGGGCTACCTCCACATCGACGTGAAATACCTGCCGCAAATGGCCGATGAGACCCGCCGCCGTTACCTCTTCGTGGCCATCGACCGGGCGACCCGATGGGTCTTNATCCGTGTCTTCCCGGCAAAGACCGCGGCCAACGCACGGCGCTTCCTGCGCGATCTGGAGCGCGCCTGCCCGATCCGCATCCGCACCATTCTCACCGACAATGGCAAGGAGTTCACCGACCGCCTTTTCGGCCTGCGCAAGCGGACTGCCACGGGAGAGCACGCGTTCGACGCGCTTTGCGCCGCCCTCGACATCGACCACCGCCTGACCCCGCCGAAGTCGCCGAGACCAACGGAATGGTCGAGCGCTTCAACGGCCGGATCGAAGAGGTCCTGCAGAGCCACCATTTCCGATCAGGCGAGGACCTGGAGACCACGCTCCACCGATACGTCTGGCTCTACAACCAGCAGCTCCCGCAATCAGCGTTGGCCAGCAAGGCGCCCTTGCAGGCCATGAAGGACTGGCACAAAATCAAGCCAGAGCTGTTCAAGAAACAGCCATACTACCTTCCGGGATGTGACAGATAGGCAGCAGCTTCGATTACATCTCTGTGGTTAGAGTATCCGAATTTCTGACTGCTCTTTAACACGCTGCTGGAAAACACCGGGCCCGACGCGATTTCGAGGACATTTCTCATCCTTGGGGAGGCGGTGGCCGGGCTGGCGAAGCGAGGGACGGACGAGGTGGCGGAGTCGCTGTTCAGCTATCCCGGATAATTCACGAGAAGGCGGCGGAGGTGTCGTAACCGTCTGAAACTCTGTATTTTTTGGTTATCGACGCCGAAGATTCAGATTTCAGCAGGACGACCTCCGCCATGGCTCAATCTACGTGCTTCACGCCCCGCCTGTCACCCCTCAATGGCAAGCCGGTCCTGCTCGGGTTTGACGGCGCCGACATGAGCTCCGACGCCGGACTGACCCTGCTGCGCGAGATCGAGCGCAGGGCGGGTCTGGCGCAGCGGCTCGCAGATTGCCTGCACGATCCGCGTGACCCGGCGAAAGTGAGATATGCCCAAAAGTTGGTGACGGTCCTCATCAGGCGGCGGTTTGAAGTTGCTTGATCCCGTCCTTGAACTCAATCCCCTGAATGACGTCAGACTACACGACTCCCACCCGCAGCCGTCTCGGGACGACGAGATTTCGGGCGACGAGAGGCGTTTCGGGACCGGACCGCATCCATCGTCGGACCTCATCGAAGCCGGTCCGGAACCAGGATTTCGAGCAGTATCCGTGCTTCTTCCGGGCGGGGTATTTGTGTCCCATGAGCTGGGCTGCAGCACGGCAGATGAGGGCGATGGCAATAGCGGTTATGGCGATGAGCAGAGACAACTTGGACGCGAGCGTCAGGCGGGTGTCCTCCAGGTTCAGCCCCCGCGTCTTGCTGTCGGCGAACAGGCACTCGATGAGCCAGCGCTTCTTGTACTGCCGCAGGATGTGCGCGCCAGTGGCTGGATAGGGCGAAGCCACCACGAGAAGCTCGCGGCCGTTGGTACGGACTATCTGGCCCTCCTTCATGCGGATCGCGAAGGGGATCTCCTGCTCGACGAGAAAAGTGAACCATTCCTGACCGATGAACTCGCGATCCGCCAGCAGCATCCGAACGGTTGAGGCGTCGAAATACGCGAGATACCGCTTCATCAGCGCGATGCGCTGAGCGGTCGTGCTGTTGCCGGAATGCGGGAGCATGGTCCACATCAACGGGACACGGAACCTGGCCGTGATGACGGCCAACACGAGGACGTTAACGTCGGTCTTGCCGATCTTCCAGTTGGTGCGGTCAAGACACAGATGCCAAGGGCGAGGGTTGCCGAGCAGCGAGATCACGATGCCCACGNNCCAATCTGAGAACGGCGGTGCAAAAGTCTGCCACGGTAGCGGCGGGATGAGCCTGCTGCGGGCGGCGTAAAAGTCGTCCACCTTTACCCTCTCTGGCGGCAGGGAGGGCGGGAGGATTTTCACCGTGGACTTGTATCGTAAGGTGCGATTGGCCTGTGCGGAGGGCATGAGCCAGCGGGCGGCGGCGNATCACTTCGGGATTTCGCGCGACAGCGTTCAGAAGATGTTGGCGTTCTCGATTCCTCCAGGATACCGGCGAACGGCGCCCGTGAAGCGGCCGAAGCTGGACGGGTTCACCGGGATCATCGACGGCTGGCTGGATGGCGATCGCGAGGTCCATCGCAAGCAGCGGCACACGGCGAAGCGGTTGTTCGAACGGCTCCGCGATGAGCATGGTTTCGCCGGCGGCTATACGATCGTGAAGGACTACATGCGGGAGCGCGAGCGGCGCGGCCGAGAGATGTTCGTGCCGCTGGCGCATCCGCCCGGTCATGCCCAGGCCGACTTTGGCGAGGCGGTGGTCATCATCGACGGCGTCGAGCAGAAGGCGCATTTCTTCGTCATGGACCTGCCGCACAGCGATGCCTGCTTTGTGCGCGCTTATCCCGCGGCGACAGCGGAAGCCTAGATTGATGGCCACGTCCACGCCTTCGCGTTCTTTGGCAAGGTGCCCGCATCGGTCCTCTACGACAACGACCGCTGTCTGGTTGCGAAGATCCTGCCGGACGGGACGCGTCAGCGGGCCACGCTCTTCAGCGGGTTCCTGTCGCATTACCTGTTCCGCGACCGCTACGGGCGGCCCGGAAAGGGCAACGACAAGGGCAACGCGGAAGGGCTGGTCGGCTATTCCCGCCGCAACTTCATGGTGCCGATCCCGCGGGTCGCAACTTGGGACGCGTTCAACGCCCATCTGGAGGAGCAGTGCCGCAGGCGCCAAGCAGATGTCCTGCGGGGCCAGTCCGAGACGATCGGTCAACGTCTCGCGCGGGACCTGGCCGCGATGGCCGACCTGCCGGCCGCGCCATTCGACGCCTGCGATCAGACCACCGGACGGGTCAGCTCCCAAGCGCTGGTGCGCTACAAGACCAACGATTATTCCGTGCCGGTTGCTTACGGCCACCGCGACGTCTGGATCAGGGGCTATGTCGATCAGGTCGTTATCGGCTGCAGTGGTGAAGTCATCGCACGCCATCCCCGCTGCTACGGTCGCGAGGACATGGTCTTTGATCCAATGCATTACCTGCCGCTAATCGAGCGCAAGATCAACGCTTTGGATCAGGCAGCACCTCTGGCGGAATGGGACTTGCCGCCGGAGTTTGCGACCCTGCGCCGCCTGATGGAAGCGCGGATGATCAAGGCGGGACGCCGCGAGTATGTCCAGGTTCTGCGCCTTCTGGAGACCTTCGACATCGTCGATCTCCATGCCGCCGTGAAGAAGGCCCTGCAACTGGGCGCGGTCGGCTTCGATGCGGTCAAGCACCTCGTTCTCTGTCAGGTCGAGAGGCGGCCGCCGAAGCTCGACCTCGACGTCTACCCCTACCTGCCGCGTGCCGAT
>NZ_CYPR01000240.1 GCF_001408515.1 Jannaschia seosinensis
GTAGTCCTTCACGATCGTATAGCCGCCGGTGAAACCATGCTCATCGCGGAGCCGTTCGAACAACCGCTTCGCCGTGTGCCGCTGCTTGCGATGGACCTCGCGATCGCCATCCAGCCAGCCGTCGATGATCCCGGTGAACCCGTCCAGCTTCGGCCGCTTCACGGGCGCCGTTCGCCGGTATCCTGGAGGAATCGAGAACGCCAACATCTTCTGAACGCTGTCGCGCGAAATCCCGAAGTGATGCGCCGCCGCCCGCTGGCTCATGCCCTCCGCACAGGCCAATCGCACCTTACGATACAAGTCCACGGTGAAAATCCTCCCGCCCTCCCTGCCGCCAGAGAGGGTAAAGGTGGACGACTTTTACGCCGCCCGCAGCAGGCTCATCCCGCCGCTACCGTGGCAGACTTTTGCACCGCCGTTCTCACGAGGGACGGCACTCAGATGGCCCGTTTCCACAAAGCTAACGCGCTATCCGCCGTTCACACTTCAGCCAAAAAGCAATCGATCAGGAGAGGCTCCCGACCAGCCGCTTCAATTCCGCAGCGGCATCGTCATGGCGCCAGATCTCCTCGCCCAGTGCCACGAAATCTGCGACCGGAGACAGCGCCGCAAGCGTTTCCGCGTCGAGCGCGCCCTCGGCCACGACCGGCAGTTCGATCATCTCCGACCACCATGCGAACAGTTCCGGCTCCGCCCGCTCGCCGCTTCCCAACGCTGTCGCACCCGCAGGACCGAACGCCACGTAATCCGCTCCCGCGTCGCCCGCATTCATCCCGTCATGCCGCGACGTGCCGCAGAAGGCACCGATGATCGGATCCGGTCCCCAATCCGCACGAAGTTTGCGTAGCGGGCGCGTGTCGGTCAGGTGCACGCCGTCGAGGCCCAGCCGCTCCACCAGCGCCGGATGGTCCGCGATGACGAGGGGCACGTCGAACCGGTGCGCAACCTCGCGGCAGGCATCGGCGGCCCGGATCAGCTTGTCCTCGTCGCGGGTCGCGAGGTCGAGGCGCAGGCAGGCGACGGCGGTGGTGTCGAGCGCGGCGGCAAGACGTTCGGGAAAGGCCGCGTCGATCTCGGGCGGGGTGACAAGGTAGATTTGCGGCGTGTCGGTCATGATGTGGTCGTCCCCCGTCTTACGTCTGCGGCATATCTGCGGGCGGATTGCGCCGCAAGCGGACGCGGGGTAGGGCGCGCGGAATGAAAAATATCCCTGATTTCGTCCTGGTCCGCCCGCAGATGGGCGAGAATATCGGCGCCGCGGCGCGCGCGATGCTGAACTTCGGTCTCGACCGGATGTCGGTGGTTGCCCCCCGCGACGGTTGGCCCAACGAACGGGCCGTGGCGATGGCCTCCGGCGCGGGTCGCGTGCTCGATGGCGCCCGACTGTCGGCGACGACGGCGGAGGCGGTGGCCGATTGCGCGATGGTCTTCGCCACCACCGCGCGCGACCGCGACCTGACCAAGCCGGTCTACTCCCCAGAGGCCGCGATGATCGAGGCCCGCGACCGGATCGCACGCGGAGAGCGTGTGGCAATCCTCTTCGGGCCGGAGCGGACTGGGCTGGAGAACGACGATGTGGCACGCGCGAATGCCATCGTGTCGGTGCCGACCAATCCGGATTTCCCGTCGCTCAACCTCGCACAATGCGTGCTGCTGATGGGCTACGAATGGCGCCGCGCGATCGCGGCTCCCGCGGCGCAAACGATGGAGATGGCGGGCACCGACTTCGCCAATCATGCGGAGTTGGAGGCGCTGGCAGCCCATTACGAGGAGCGCCTCGACACCGCCGGCTTTTTCTTCCCCGAGGGCAAGGCGCCCGCGATGAAGCGGCATCTGCGCAATCTCTGGAGCCGGATGCCCCTGACACGCGCGGATGTGCAGACGTTCCACGGAATGATGCGCCAGATGGTCCGGTGGAAGGAGCGGGGATGATCCCCTCTGCCGATCGCAGGGCCGATGCCCCGCAATCCGGGCGGCGCCGCGATCCGCGCGGATGCGGCATTCCGGGGGGATGCGCACGGGCGCGGAATCTCCTAAATCATCGCTGACGCAGCGAGAGGACGGCACATGGCGAAACGCGCGATCTTCGAAGAGGTCGGCTCCACCGAGCGGCCCGCGACCCGGACCGGTGTGATCGACTCCGCCCGGCGCGGCGCACGTGGCGCGGTGCGGATATGGATGGCCATCCTCTTCGCGCTGGTCGTCGTGATAATTGCCGTGGGCGGGCTGACGCGGCTGACGGATTCCGGATTGTCGATCACCGAATGGCGCCCTCTGACTGGCGCCCTGCCGCCCCTGTCGGCCGAGGCGTGGGACCGGGAGTTCGAGCTCTATCGCGCGATTCCGGAATATCAGCTTCAGAACCGCGGCATGTCGCTGTCGGAGTTTCAATTCATCTACTGGTGGGAATGGGGGCATCGGCAGCTTGGCCGCGTGATCGGGCTGATCTGGGCGCTCGGCTTCGCGGGCTTCCTTATCACCCGCAGGATGCCGCCCGGCTGGACGGGGCGGTTGCTGCTTCTCGGCGCGCTCGGCGGGCTGCAGGGGGCGATCGGCTGGTGGATGGTGGCATCGGGCCTATCGGGAACGATGCTCGACGTGGCATCCTACCGGCTGGCGACGCATCTGGGCTTGGCCTTCGTGATCCTGTCGCTCATCGCGTGGTACATGCTGTCGCTGTCACGTCCCGAGGGCGCGCTGCTTCAAGCCCGGCGGCTATCCGATCGCCGCCTCATGACGGCGGGCAACTGGTTGATCGCGCTGATCTTCGTGCAGATTCTGCTCGGTGCACTGGTCGCGGGGATCGACGCGGGGCGCAACTACACGGACTGGCCCCTCATGGCCGGTGGCCTGACCCCGCCCGGCATGTGGGAGATCACGCCGTGGTGGCGCAACCTGTTCGAGAATGACGGCACGGTGCAGTTCTTCCATCGCGTCTGGGGCTACATCCTGTTCGCGGTGATCGTCGCCGTCTGGTGGCGTGCGCGCCACGCCGCGAACCGTGCCACCTCCGCGGCCTTCACCGCCGTCTTGGCGATGGCCGTGCTGCAGATGCTTCTAGGGATCGTTACGGTGATGCATTCCTCGCCGTGGTACCTCGCCCTCCTGCACCAATTTGGGGCCGTCGTCCTGATCGTCCTGGCGGTGCGCGCGCGCCATCGCGCCGGCTATCCCCTCATCCAGTCGCTCAGGACCTGACATGCCCGCATATGACGATCTGATGGCGTTCCAGCGCACGACCGAGGCGTTGGCGCAGGTGGCCGGGCGCACCGGCTGGGATCAGGAGACCTTCATGCCGAAGGGCGCCGCGCCCCAGCGGGCCGAGGAGATGGCCGCGCTGGAGGAGGTTCTGCATGCGCGCCGCACCGACCCGCGCCTTGGTGACTGGCTTGAGGAGGCGCATGCGCTCGATGCCGTGGCCGACGCCAATATTCGCGAGATCCGGCGCAATTATGAGCGCAATCGCAAGGTGCCCGCCCGCCTCGCCGCCGAACTGGCGCGCGTCACGTCGCTGGCACAGGGCCATTGGGCCGCGGCCCGCGCGTCCGAGGACGCAGCCGCCTTCCGGCCCGTCTTGGCGGAGGTGATCCGCCTGCGACGCGAGGAGGGGGCGGCGCTGGCCGACGGGGCCGATCCCTACGACGCGCTGATGCAGGATTACGAGCCCGGCGGGAACGCGGCAGAGATGGCCGCCATGTTCGACGCAATGCGCCCCCGCCTCGTGGCGCTGCGCGAACGCGCATTGGACAGCGAACCCGCGCCCACGATTTCCGGCACCTTTCCGGCGGCGGCCCAAATCGCGCTCGCGGCCGAAATTGCCGGACGGTTCGGCTACGACTTCCAGCGCGGGCGGCTCGATCTCGCCGTGCACCCGTTCTCCTCGGGCTCCGGCATCGATGTCCGCATCACCACCCGCGTGGACGAGGCGGACCCGTTCAACTGCCTGTATTCGACCATCCACGAGGTCGGGCACGCAAGTTACGAGCAGAATGTCGACCCCGTGCACCTCCTGACCCCGATCGGGCAAGGTGCTTCGATGGGGGTGCACGAAAGCCAGTCGCGCAGCTACGAAAACCAGATGGGCCGGTCCGAAGCCTTCTGTGGCTGGCTCTACGGGCGGATGCGCGACACGTTCGGCGATCTCGGCATCGGGTCCGAGCGGGACTTCTACCGTGCCGTCAACGCCGTCCGGTCGGGCCATATCCGCACCGAAGCCGATGAGCTGCACTATAACCTGCACATCATGTTGCGCTTCGACCTAGAGCGCGCGCTGATCCACGGTACGCTGGAGGTGGACGACCTCGAAGCCGCCTGGAACGAACGCTTCGCCCACGATTTCGGAGTTCCCGTGGACAGGCCGTCCAATGGCTTCATGCAGGACGTCCATTGGTCGATCGGACTGATGGGCTATTTTCCGACCTACTCGCTTGGCAACCTCTATGCAGGCTGCCTGATGCAAGCGGCGCGGGCGGCCGTGCCCGGAATCGACGACGCGCTGGCCGCGGGCGACCCGTCCCCGGCAACGGGCTGGATGCGCAACAACGTCCACCAATTTGGTGCGCTGCGCCGACCGGCGGACACGATCGCGCATGCCACCGGCGCGGCGCCCTCGGCCGGTCCGCTCCTCGACTATCTGGAGGCAAAATTCGGGGATCTGTACCCGTAAGAAGGCGCGCGTCCCGGAACGCCTTGGGCAGAGAAGGTCAGGCGTCCCGCCGCTGGTGCGCACCGTAATAGAGGCCGACGACATGCTCGGCCTCCGCAAAGAACAGCCAGCGCTGCACGCCGACGCCGATCAGATGCGACAGAACCGCGAGCGCGGCGGGAATGTGATGCGGCCCGCCGATGAGCAGGACCGCGATCGGCAGAACGCTCATCAGCGTCAGCGCAATCACGCGGAGCTTGACCACGTGCTTGCGGGCAATGCGAAAGACCATCTCCCGCGTGAGGTAATTGTCGCCGGTATGCGGTCGCTCCCAAAGGGTGACGCGGCCGTTCAGCCGGGTCGCGGTCTCTGCTGTGGTGCCCGAATGCGCGAGGCGACAATCACCGGACCACCAATGAAAACAGACTGTTGCGGCAAGAAGCGCAAGTAGCCACAGCGCCGGCGTGACCTGACCGGCCAAAAGCGCGCCGCCCGCCAATGCCGCGACGATATAGGTCGCAGGCGTGGCCGGCTGGTTCCATCGCGGGACGGCGCGAAGCTGCGCGTAGATCATCGACGTGGTGAACACGGTCAGAAGCGACAGGGCCGCGCCAAGCCACCCAACCGGTGCGACCCGAAGACCGGCAAAGACCTGCAACGCCGCATAGAGCGCCATGACGAGGAGCGCCGCGACCGCCGCCCACATCTCGCGCGACAACCACGACGTGCGCCATTCGCGGTAGGCTTTCCAAGCGTTTCTCTTGTTCTTCAAATGGAAGAAGGCTGAAAACAGCCCGCCAACGGCAAGCATGTAGGCGATCACGTAGAAGACGAAGGCGACCCAGCCGATAACGTCCGGCGCTCCGATGCCAAGGAAGAAGAGCAGGCCGAACCCCGCACCGGAGAGCGTCGAGAACAGGATGACAGAAGGCGCCGGGTGCATGTCAGAGACGGTCCAGCGCGCGGTCGAGCCACCCGAGAAAGCCGCCGGGCTCTTCGGTGACGGGCGCGAGGAATGGGGCCAGAACGTCCTCCTCCCCAGCGATGTCAGCACCTTGCAGCGTGTCCTTCACGCGCGGCGGCAGGTATTTGTTGACCGGGCGCGTCCCCTGTTCGGGCATGAGGTCGACGCCACCGCGTTCCGCGACCAAGCGGCTCACCGCGCTGTCCGGGTCGGCGACGTCGCCGAAATGGCGAGCCCCGGCGGGACAGGTGCGAACGCAGGCGGGCTGGCGCTCCTCCTCGGGGCGGGTCTCGTCGTGAATACGGTCCACACAAAGGGTGCATTTCTTCATGATCCCGGCGGCTTCATCGACTTCCCGCGCGCCATAGGGACAGGCCCAGGCGCACAGGCCGCAGCCCATGCAATCGTTCTCGTTGACCAAGACGATCCCGTCCTCGGCACGCTTGAAGCTTGCCCCGGTGGGGCAGACCGTGACGCAGGGCGCGTCGTCGCAATGCAGGCAGGATTTCGGGAAATGCACGGTCTGAGGCAATCCCGCAGCGCCGCCCGGACGCTCCGGCGTCACCTGAAAACTGTGGATCCGGTTGAGGAAGGTGCCGGAGGCGTCGCCGTAGGGGTCCTGGTCTGACAGGGGCGCGTTGGTCCCTTGCGTGTTCCACCCCTTGCACGCGATGACGCAGGCGTGACAGCCGACGCAGGTGTCGAGGTCGATGACGAGGCCGAGCTTGACCTTCGGCTCGGGGGGAAGCGCGGTCATCGGATGCTCCTGTCCATCACGTCACCTTCCAGCGCAGAAGCCGGGGACCGGTGCCGACCGGCGTGGCTTGCGCCGCCGGGGCGGGGCGGCTGCGGCCATCCTTCGGGGGCGCCACACGCTCGATCCTGACCTTCAGGTCGAACCACGCGGCCTGGCCCGTGATCGGGTCGGAGTTCGACCAGCGCATCCCGTCTCCCTTCGGCGGCAAAAGCTCGTGGATCAGGTGGTTCACCAGAAACCCCTCGTTCGATTCCGGCGCATCGTCCCGCAACGCCCAGGCGCCGCGCCGCTTTCCCACGGCGTTCCACGTCCAGACCGTGTTGGCGTTCAGCGCCGGCATATGCGCGACGGGCACCGTGATCTCCCCGTGCGGCGAGGTCACGCGCGCCCAGTCATCCTCCGCAAAACCGTGCCGCTCCCACAAGGCGGTCGGCAGGTAGAGCGGGTTGTACCCGTGGATCTGGCGCAGCCATGCATTCTGCCCGCCCCAGGAATGGTACATCGCCGCCGGCCGCTGCGTCAGGGCGGTGATGTCAAAGCCGCCCGCGGTATGCGCCTCGGAGGCATCCCACCAGATCGGCAGCGGGTCGAAGGTCGCACGGATCCGGTCGCGCAGGTGATCGGGCGGCTGCCGCGTGCCATGCCCCTCGGCGGCAAGCTGGAACCGGCGGAGCGGCTCGCACCACAGCGTCAGGAGGTAGGGCGTCGGGCGATCGTAGAGGCCCAACTCCACGGCCCAATCCTGATAGGCCATGTTCCACGGCTTCATGAACTGCGCATCCTCGGGAATATGCGCCGTGCAGAAGCCGCCATTCTCGATATACCGGTCGATCTGCGCGGAATTTGGAGCCCCGCGCCCGGTCTCCTCGCCGTCGCCGCGCCACCCCATCAGCGGCCCGATGCCCGGCCGACGCTCGTGGTTCACCATGTAATCGGCATAGTCGGAATAACGCGGCGCCCCGTCGTCGCGCAGGAAACCGGGCAGGCCGAGCCGCGCGCCAAGCTGGATCAGCGTTGTCTGAAAGCTCTGCACGTCGCGATCCGGCGCGACCACCGGCCAGCGGATCGCGTCCGCCGCCGCCTCCGCCTCGCTGATCGGCCGGTCGAGGAGCGAGATGCAATCGTGACGCTCCAGATACGTCGTGTCGGGCAGGATGAGGTCGGCGAAGGCCACCATCTCCGAGGAATAGGCATCGGAATAGATGATGTGCGGAATAACATAGGATCCGTCGGGCTTCGTATCCGCCAGCATCGCCATCGTGCCGGTCGTGTTCATCGACGAATTCCACGCCATGTTCGCCATGTAGAAGAACAGCGTGTCGATCTCGTAGGGATCGCCCGCATGGGCGTTCGAGACGACCATGTGCATCAGACCATGCGCGGACATGGGATTTTCCCAGGTGAACGCCTTGTCGATGCGGGCGGGCGTGCCGTCAACGTTCAGGCAGAGATCGTCGGGCCCGTGCACGAAACCCAGATGCGGACCGTCGAGCGGCGCGCCGGGCGTCACCTTGCAGTGGGGCTTCGGGTGGGCCGTGGCGGGTTTGGGGTAGGGCGGTTTGAAGCGGAAGCCGCCCGGCGTCTCGACCGCGCCCAGCAGGATCTGCAGCATATGGAGCGCGCGACAGGTCTGGAACCCGTTGGCATGAGCGGAGATGCCGCGCATGGCATGAAAGCTGACCGGGCGGCCCGTCATCGTAGCGTGGCGGCGGCCGCGGAAATCGGTCCATTCGCGCTGGAGGGTGATCTCCTCCTCGAAAGCCACGCGCGCGATCTCGGCGGCCAGCGCGCGAATGCGGGGGGCGGAAATGCCCGTCCGCTCCGCCACGGCCTCGGGCGCATAAGCGGGGTCGAGGTACTTGTCGATCATATGCGCAAAGACGGTGCGATGCGTGACGTCGCCCACCTCCCAAGTCCCGGCAAGGTCGGGATCGACGTCATGCGCGTCGAAGCAGCGCGGCTTCTGCTGGTCGCGACACCACACCAGAGCGTGTCCATCATCGTCGCGCAGCGCGAGGCCCTGACCCGGACCGGGCCGCGCATCGATCAGGACGGGCGCATCGGTGAAGTCGCGCAGATAGGCGAGGTCGATCTTCCCGGCCTTCATCAGGCAATGCACGAGGGACAGAATCAGAAGCCCGTCCGTGCCCGGCGTGATCCCGAACCAGTCATCGGCCACGGCGTTGTATCCCGACCGGATCGGGTTGATGCCGACCACCCGCGCACCACGCTCCTTGAGCCGGCCGAGGCCCATCTTGATCGGATTGCTGTCGTGATCCTCCGCCACGCCGAAGAGGAGAAACAGCTTCGTGCGCTCCCAATCCGGCTGGCCGAATTCCCAGAACGCGCCGCCCATCGTGTAGATGCCCGCAGCCGCCATGTTGACCGAGCAGAACCCGCCATGGGCGGCGTAGTTCGGCGTGCCGAAGGCCTGCGCCCACCACGAGGTGAAGGACTGGCTCTGGTCGCGGCCCGTGAAGAAGGCAAGCTTCTCGGGCGCGGCGTCGCGGATGGGGCCAAGCCAGGAGACGGCGAGGTCCAGCGCCTCGTCCCACGTGATCTCCTCGAACTGCCCGGAGCCGCGCGGACCTGTCCGCTTCATCGGCGCGCGCAGGCGGGCGGGCGAGTTGTGCGTCATGATCCCTGCAGCGCCCTTGGCGCAAAGGACGCCGCGATTGACCGGGTGGTCGCGGTTGCCCTCGATATAGGCGGCGCGGCCGTTCTTCATGTGCACGTCGATCCCGCAGCGGCAGGCGCACTGGTAGCAGGTCGTCTTGCGCACCTCGTCGAAGGACGGGGGGATCGGATCCTGTCGCGTCACATGACCTCCGCATTCTGCCGCGCCCCGCCGCCGTCGCGCGGCGAGCCCCGATACGAAGTAACCGTAGCCGGGCGATCCCTTCGTGGATAGGGCAGTCTGGAACTTTACCGCGCCAGAAGCCGCGCGGCATCTCGGGCGAGCGTCCGTTCCTCCTCGGCCGGAACGACGTGGACCGGGACGTGCCCGGCCCAGAGCAGGCCATCGACGATGCGGTCGCGGATGCCGGTGTCGTTCTCGCCGATGCCGCCGGTAAAGGCGATCGCGTCGAGCCCGCCCATCGCTGCGATGGCGCTGCCGGCATGGCGGACGGCCCAATAGGCGAAGTGTTCGCGGGCAAAGCGGGCGGCGTCGGTCTCCCGTGCGGCCAAATCGCGCATGTCCGACGCCCCGCCAAGCGCGCGCAGCCCCGAGGCGCGGTTCAGGCGGTCCGCCGCGCCGTCGATCCCGTGACGGCGCGCCATGTCGAGAACGGCCATCGGGTCCACGTCCCCCGACCGCGTGCCCATGGTCAGACCCGCGACCGGCGAATAGCCCATCGAGGTCGCCACCGACCGGCCGTCGCGGATCGCGCAGAGCGACGCGCCGTTGCCCAGATGCAGCGCCAGCAGCCGGTCCGGCAGGTCGCCGCGCGCCCGCAACGTCTCCGTCAGCCCGGCATAGGAGATACCGTGAAACCCATAGCGCCGCAGGCCCGCCGCGCGATCCGCCTCGGGCAGGGCATAGGTCGTGGCGAGGTCGGGCATCGTCGCGTGAAAGGCGGTGTCGAAGCTCGCCACCTGCGGCAGGTCGGGCGCCCGTGCGGCCAGCGCCCGGATCGGGGCGAGGTTGTGGGGGTTGTGCAGGGGGGCGAGCGGCACCTGCGCCTCGATCCCGGCGATGACGTCGGGCGTGACGCGGACCGTGCCGCCGAAGGCCGCGCCGCCATGCACGACGCGGTGCGCGGCGGCTGTCAAGGCATCCGCCGGATGACCCCGCTCCCGCAGGGCGTTCAGCACGAGATCGGTCGCCGCATCGTGATCGGACGCCTCGGCGGACGCCTCGGTGCCGTCGATCCCGAACCGTGCCGCGCCGCCGATCTCGGAAACCTGTCCCGACAGAACCTCCTGCAGGTCGCCATCGAACAGCGCGAATTTCAAGCTGCTGGACCCGGCATTGACGACGAGCATCATCGGTCTGCCGCCACGATCATGCCGAGCGCCGCCGAGGCCAGCCGCGCGGGCTCCTTCTGCGCCCGGCTCGTCAGCAGGATCGGCACGCGCGCGCCCATCACCACCCCGCCCGCGCAGGCGCCCATGCCGAAGGCGAGCGTCTTGAACAGGACGTTGCCGGTCGTGATTGCCGGCGCCACGAGGATGTCGGCCCGGCCCGCCACGGGATGGTCCCAGTGCTTGATCCGCGCGGCCTCCTCCGACAGCGCAAGGTCCATCGCCACCGGCCCGGCCACATCCGCCTCGGGCAGGGCGGTCGCGGCCCATTCGGCAATCTCCTGCGATTCTAGGGTGTTCGGGATGGACGGGATCGGATCCTCCGTCGCCCCCAGAAGTGCGGCACGCGGCCGCGCGACGCCCACCAGCCGCGCCAGCCGTACGGCATGGGCGAGACAGGCCTTCCGCGTGGCCACGTCCGGCTGCACGTTGAGCGCCGCATCGGTCAGCAGAAGCGGGCGCGGGTCGCCGGGCAAAGTGATGTGAAAGACATGACCGCACCGCACCGCCGGATCGCGCAGCCCCGCCTTGGAGGGCAAGAGCCCCATCAGGAAGGTCGAGGTGTGGATCTGCCCCTTCATGATCGCGTCCACCTCGCCGTCGCGCGCCAGCTTCGCGGCCGCGGGCGATGCCGTGTCGCCCGGCGCCTCGACGAAGCGGTAGGGCCGGATGTCCCATTCCATCTCGGCGGCGGCGGCGTCGATCTTGGCCCGGTCACCGATCAGGATCGGCTCCGCCATGCCCATTTCGCAGGCTTCGCGAATCCCCGCCAACGCGGTGACGGATCCCGCATTGACCAAGGCCACCCGCGGCGTGGGCAGCGCGCGCGCCCGGTCGAGAAGGGGATGCGGCACTTCGGCGGCGCGGGTGGACAGGAACGGATGGGTCATGGAGGTCTCCTACGTGGCGGTCCCGGTGCAACGCAGCAGGACGCGGATTATTCCACCGCCATGTCGGCCCGGTCGATCCCCGCCACGCGCACCGGCTTTTTCATCGCGTCGCGGCGGAACGGCTCGCCCAACTCCTGGTTCAGCATCACCTCGATCAGCGTCGTCCGTTTGTCCTGCATCTGGGTGCGGATCGCCTCCGACAGGGCGTCGGTCAGGGCCTCCATCGTGCGCACCTGCACGCCGAGCAGACCGCAGGCCTGGGCGATGCCGGCATAGCTGACCCTGGTGTCCAACTCCGTCCCGACAAAATTGTCGTCGAACCAGAGCGTCGAATTCCGCTTCTCCGCGCCCCATTGGTAATTGCGAAAGACGATCTGCGTGATGGCGGGCCATTCGTCGCGGCCGATCGCGGTGAGTTCGGTCACCGCGATGCCGAACGCGCCGTCGCCCGCGAACCCCACCACCGGCAGGTCGGGCCGCCCGATCTTGGCGCCGACGATCGACGGCAGGCCGTAGCCGCAGGGGCCGAACAGCCCGGGCGCAAGGTAATGCCGCCCCTCGTCGAAATCGGGATATGCGTTGCCGATGGCGCAGTTGTTGCCGATATCCGACGAGATGATCGCCTCGCGCGGAAGGGCCGATTGAATCGCGCGCCACGCCATGCGTGGGCTCATCCAGTCGGGCTTGTCGGCGCGGGCGCGCTCGTTCCAGGTCGTCCCGTCATCGTCCTCCTCATGATCGAGCGAGGAGAGCTCCTGCGCCCAGGCCGACTTGACCTGCGCGATACGGTCGGCGCGGGCCTCCCTGCCGTGGTCGCCGGCCGTGTCGGAGAGGTCCGCGAGGATGCCGCGCGCCACCTTGGCGGCGTCGCCGACGATGCCGACGCTGACCTTTTTCGTCAGGCCAATCCGGTCGGGATTGATGTCCACCTGGATCAGCTTCGCATCCGCCGGCCAGTATTCCAGCCCGTAGCCCGGCAGCGTCGAGAACGGATTGAGCCGCGTGCCCAGCGCCAGCACCACATCCGCCTCGGAGATCAGGCGCATCGCCGCCTTGGACCCGTTATATCCCAGCGGACCGGCAAAGAGCGGGTGCCCCCCCGGAAAGGCGTCGTTGTGCTGATATCCCACGCAGACCGGCGCGCCGAGCCGTTCGGCCAACGCCATCGACGCCGCGATCCCACCCTCCGACAGGACCACGCCCGCCCCGTTGAGGATCACCGGATTCTTCGCGCCGTCAAGGAGTTGCGCGGCGGCCTTTACGCTGTTCTCGCCGCCGGGCGAGACCTCCAGCACGACCGGATCGGGCAGGGCGACGTCGATCTCCTGCGTCCAGAAATCGCGCGGGACGTTGATCTGCGCCGGGCCCGACAGGCGTCTCGCCTTGGCGATCACCCGGGTCAGCACCTCGGCGATGCGGGACGGGTCGCGGACCTCCTCCTGATAGGCGACCATGTCCTCGAACAGCTTCATCTGCTCGACTTCCTGAAAGCCGCCCTGACCGATGGTCTTGTTGGCGGCCTGCGGCGTCACGAGGAGGAGCGGCGTGTGGTTCCAGTAGGCGGTCTTGACTGCGGTGACGAAGTTGGTGATTCCGGGGCCGTTCTGGGCGATCATCATGCTCATCTCGCCCGTGGCGCGGGTATAGCCGTCGGCCATGAACCCCGCCGATCCCTCATGCGCGGCGTCCCAGAAGGTGATGCCGGCGGCCGGAAAGATGTCGGAGATGGGCATCATCGCGCTGCCGATGATTCCGAAGGCGTGGCGGATGCCATGCCGCTGCAGCACCTTCACGAAGGCTTCCTCGGTGGTCATCCGCATGGGGGTTCCTTCCCTGATGTCCCGCGAAGGTGTCCGGCAGCGGGCCGCCCGGGTCAAGCCCGGCGGCGCCTTGTCATCTTCGGGAGCTTCAGTCCGCGCCGCGGGCCAGCAGGATCAGCGTCCCGAACGGCGTGGTCAGGATCGTCAGGTGAACCCAGATCAGCGTCAGGGGAAGGATGCCCAACGCCTCCAGCGCGCTGCCGGTGCCGCGCACGTCGAGGATCAGGATCGCCTCCAGCAGCACCGTGGACGCCACGATGCCGATGGCGAGACTGTCGAGCATGAGCTGGAGCGGACCGTCCTTCATTCCCGAAAGGTAGCGCGGTCCCCCCAGCCTGCAAAGGGCCTAGAAGACCCGGCCCAGCGCACGGTCGACGGAATCGGTGATCGCGTCGATATCGTCCGCCGTCGCGATCAGCGCCGGACTGAACAGCAGGGTGTTGTTGAAGCCGGGCATGGAGCGGTTGGACGCGCCGATGACAACGCCCTGTTCCATGCAATCGGCGACGACGGCCTTGACCCGCGCCTCCTCGGCGGGCGTGCGGTCGGTGCGGTCGGAAACCAGCTCCGCCCCGCAGAACAGCCCCTTGCCGCGCACGTCGCCGATCACCGCATGCCGCTCCGCCAGCTCGTGCAGGTTGCCCATGAGCCGCTCGCCCATCGCGGCGCAATTCGCCAGCAGGTCCTCGCGTTCGATGATCGCCATGTTCTCGAGCGCCGCCGCCGGACCCGCGGTGCAGCCGCCGAAGGTGGAGATGTCGCGGAAATAGCCCAGGTGATCGTCGGGCACGTCCTTGAACATCTCGAACACCCGCTCGGACGTGACCATGCAGGAGATCGCGGCATAGCCCGAGGCCACGCCCTTGGCCATCGTCACGAAATCGGGCTCGATCCCGTAATGCTGGTAGCCGAACCATTCGCCGGTCCGGCCCACGCCGCAGACGACCTCGTCGAGATGCAGGAGCAGATCGTATTTCCGCACGATCTCGCCCACCCGCTCCCAGTAGCCCGGCGGCGGAAGGATGACGCCGCCACCCGCCGTGATCGGCTCGAGGCAGAGCGCGCCGACCGTGTCGGGCCCCTCGCGCAGGATGACCTCCTCGATCGCGTCGGCGGCCCGGCGGCCGTAATCGGCGCCCGACACGTCATCCCATTGCTTGCGGTATTCCAGGCAATGCGGCACCCGCACGAATCCGGGCGTGAAGGGACCGTACTGGGCGTTGCGCTCATCCTGGCCGCCGGCGGACAGGTTGGCGATGGTCGTGCCGTGATAGTCGCGGTCGCGATAGAGGATCTTGTACTTGCGGCCGCCATGCTGCCGGGCGGAGATCTGGCGGACCATCTTGAACGCCTTCTCGTTCGCCTCGGATCCGGAATTGGCGTAGAACACCCGGCTCATCCCCGGCATCTTGGCGATCAGCCGCTCGGCAAAGCGCGCGCCGGGAACGGAGCCCAGCGTCTGCGCGAAGTAGTTCATCTTCACCAGCTGATCGCGCACCGCATCGGCGATCTCGGTGCGCCCGTAGCCCACGTTGACGGTCCAGACCCCGCCCGACACGCCGTCGAGATGCTCCTTGCCGTGCTGGTCCCAGACGCGCATGCCCTTGCCCTCGACGATGATGCGCGGGTCGGTCGTCTCCAGCGATTTGTGCGGCATCAGGTGGTGCCAGATATGCGCCCGGTCGGCGGCGACGATATCGGACAGGTCGTTCATGTGCAGGTCGTCCATCGGGCCCTCCATTGGCGCAAGCGTTGTGCAGATGCTCATGCCAAAACCGCGACGAACGCAAGTTTTGCGTCCGCCGGTACGCTTTTTCTTGCCGTAGGGGCACGTATCTGGTCCGCTGCCGCAAACGGGACCAAATGACGCACGCGCCCATTCCGGCAGGAGAGACGACATGACGATCCGCAGAATACTGGCCTGCAGCGCCGCGCTGGCCCTGCCGCAGGCCGCGCTGGCCGAGGCGCATCTCGACGAGATCACGGTGGCGTATTTCCTCGAATGGCCGATGCCGTTCCAATACGCCAAGGCCCAGGGCACCTACGAGGAGGAGTTGGGCGTCGACATCAACTGGGTCGCCTTCGACACCGGCACCGCGATGTCCGCCGCGATGGCGTCGCGCGACGTGCAGATCGCCGTGAGCCAGGGCGTGCCGCCCTTCGTGGTCGCCACATCGGCGGGGCAGGACCTCAAGATCGTGGACGTCGCGGTCAGCTATTCCGACAATGACAACTGCGTCGTGGCCGACACGCTCGAAATCGACCGGGACACCGCCGATGAACTCGCGGGGCTGCGCGTTGGCGTGCCGATCGGGACGGCGGCGCATTACGGCTTTCTCAGCCAGATGAACCATTTCGGCGTCGATCCCGCCTCGATGCAGATCGTGGACATGGCCCCCGCCGACGGCGCGGCGGCCTTCGCGCAGGGCTCGCTCGACATGGTGTGCGGCTGGGGCGGAGCGCTGCGGCGGATGAAGGAATACGGCAACGTCCTGCTGACGGGTGCGGAGAAGGAGGAGCTGGGCATCCTCGTCTTCGACGTCACCTCGGCCCCCGCCGAGTTCGTGGCCGATGCGCCGGGGCTTCTGGCCGACTTTCTGCGCGTCACCGCCGAGGCGAACGCGCGCTGGAATTCCGGCGAGGCCGCGCAGGCGGAAATGCTCCCCGTCATCGCACAGGATGCGGGCATGGATCTCGACGCCGCGCGCGAGACGATCGCCACCTTCGTCTTCCCCTCAGCCGAAGCGCAGCTCGAGGAGAAGTGGCTGGGCGGCGGGGCGCAGGATTTCATGAAGGGTATGGCCGGCGTGTTCACCGAAGCCGGCTCCATCTCCTCGGCCCTCGACACCTATGCCGACACCGTCGATGTCGGCCCCCTGAGGGAGGCGGTCGGCCGCTGACCCGCCGGAGCGCAGCCGCTTTGCAACCTTGGGAACGGGCGCCGCATCGCGGCCCGTCCCTTCGCGCGATGGGGGATTGATGTCCGGACTGAAGATCGAGCATGTCTCGATGCGCTTCGACCTGCCGGGCGGGGGGCATGTGCAGGCGTTGCAGGACGTCACGCTCGACCTCGCGGACGGGGAACTCGTCTCCGTCCTCGGCCCGTCCGGCTGCGGCAAGACGACGCTTCTGAACATCGCGGCCGGCTTCCTCGCGCCGACGGCGGGGCAGGTCACGCTGGACGGCGCGCGCGTGCGCGGCCCCTCGGCGGAGCGGGGGATGGTGTTTCAGCAAGGCGCCCTGTTCGAGTGGATGAGCGTGCGCGAGAACGTTGAATTCGGCCCCCGGATGAAGGGCATGCCGCGGGCCGAGCGGGCGGAGAAGGCAGATCATCTGCTCGATGTGACCGGCCTCGGCGACTTCAAGGAGAAGGCGATCTACGAACTCTCCGGCGGCATGCAGCAGCGCGTCGCGCTGGCGCGGTGTCTGGCCAACGATCCGGACGTGATCCTGATGGATGAGCCTCTCGGCGCGCTCGACGCGCTGACCCGCGAGAAGATGCAGGGGCTTGTGCTGCGGCTCTGGCGCGAGACGGGCAAGACCATCATCCTCATCACCCACTCGGTGGAGGAGGCGCTGCTGCTCGGCGAACGCCTCGTCGTCATGGCGCCGCGGCCCGGACGGATCCACCGCGAATACCGTCTGCCCTTTGCCGCCGCGGGCGTCGATGCCGATCTGCGCGAGATCAAGCGCGATCCCGAATTCGGCACCCGGCGCGACGAGATCCTGTCGATGATCTGGGAGATGGAGGAAGAGATCATGGGCCGGACGGAGCGCGCGTGACATGACCGGCCTCATCCTTCTGGCGCTCTACGTCGCGCTGTTCGTCGCGGCGATGACGATTGCCGGGATGTTCACCCGGCGGCGGCGCAACGACCTGACCGCGCTCAAGACCGTGACCTTCGGCGACGAAAGTGCGGTGCGCCCGAACCGGGTCGCCTCGGTCGTCTCGGTGCTGGTGCTGTTTCTGCTCTGGGGCGCGTTCACCGGTTCGGCATGGGCGCCGGTGCATGTGCCGGGGCCGTTCCTCGGGCAGGGAAGCTTTACCTACACCGCGCGCGACGCAACCGGCGCGACGGACGAGGCCGAGGTGGTCTTCGTCGTGCACGAGGTCGGCACCGAGGCCGAGGCCCCCGAAATCCCCGAAGGCGAGGGCCTCGCGCTCAACGACACCGGCACGATCGGCGCCTACCGCTCCAAGCTCTTCCGGGTGACCCGCAACGACGCCCCGGGGGTAGAGGTCGTCGCGGTCGATGGCCAGCCGATCGCGCCCGGCGGAGTTGTCGCCATCGAGGGCGGCACCGTGTCGATGACGCCGAAGGGCACGCTGCACGTGACCCCCGCCACCGGCTACCGGATGGAGTCGATCTGGCTACCTGCGCCCGAGGAGGTCGTCGGCGCCTTCATCGACATCTCGCAAAACGGCTTCCAGAACTACACGCTGATCGAACATCTGGGCTGGTCGCTGATCCGCGTGCTGGCGGGCTTTGCCATCGGGGCCGCCGTGGGAATCCCGCTGGGCTATGCGATGGGCCTGTCTGGCTGGTTCCGCGGCTGGTTCGATCCGATCGTCGAGTTCATGCGCCCGGTGCCGCCGCTGGCGCTCATCCCCCTCGTCATCATCTGGTTCGGCATCTGGGAGACGGGGAAGATCGTGCTTCTGTTTCTTGCCGCGCTTTGGATCATGGCGATTGCGGCGCGGGCGGGCGTGTCGGGCGTGAACATCGCCAAGATCCACGCGGCCTATTCGCTCGGCGCGAATCGGTGGCAGATCCTGCGCCATGTGATCATCCCGAACTCCCTGCCCGAGATCTTCACCGGCGCGCGGGTCGCGATGGGCGTCTGCTGGGGCACGGTCGTCGCGGCCGAACTGGTCGCGGCGCAGAAGGGGGCCGGCATGATGATCATCGCCGCCTCCAAGTTCCAGCTGACCCAGATCGTTATCATGGGGATCATCCTGATCGGGTTGGTCGGCTACGGTATCGATATCCTGATGCGCAAGGCGGAGACCTGGCTGGTGCCGTGGCGGGGGCGGAGCTAGACCTCCCGCCGACCGACCCGCAACCAGATCAGCGCGGCACCCGCCAGCGTCAGGAACGGCACCATCGCGACGTTCACCGCGGTCCAGCCCGTCACCGCATCCGCCGCCGATCCCATCAATCCGCCCGAGCTGAGCGAGGCGAGTGTCACGAGGCCGAAGACCAGCGTGTCGTTCAGGCCCTGCGCCGTGCCCCGCTCATGCGGCGCGTGATGCGCCGTCAGCATCGAGGTCGCGCCGATGAAGCCGAAGTTCCACCCCACGCCCAGCAGGACCAGCGCGAGGTAGAAATTCACCAGCGCGATGCCCGACAGCGCCGTCACTCCCGCCAGCGCAAGGAGGACGAGCCCCGCCCCGATAATCTTTACCGCGCCGAAGCGGGCGACGAGATGGCCGGTGAAGAAGCTCGGCCCATACATGGCGACGACGTGGAACATCACGATGTTGGACGCATCCGACACCGCAAACCCGCAGCCGACCACCGCCAGCGGCGTCGACGTCATCACGAGGTTCATCAGCGCATAGGCCACCATCGCGCAGATGATCGAGACGAGGATTGCCGGGTCGCGCAGAAGTTCCGCGCGTGTCCGTCCGCGCGGCGCGTCGGCGGCGGGTGCGACAGGGCGCGGAATGTCCAGAAGCGCGAACAGCCAGACCGCCCCGAGATTGATCAACAGGATCGCCGCATAGGTGCCGAGGAACGGGATCACCGTCGCCGTCTCGGTCGAGGTCACGACCGTTCGCGCGATGAGGGCCGAGACCAGACCGCCCGCCATCACGTAGCTGATCGCCTTGGGGCGGAACGCGTCGGAGGCGGTATCGGTCGCCGCGAAACGGTAGAAGCCCAGCGAGGACATGAAGATGCCCGTCATGTAGGCTCCCGCCAGGAACAGCGCGAAGATCCCGGTCACCAGCGCCACCATCGACATCGCCGCCCCCGCCGCCCCGGCTAGTGCGCCGATGACGAAGCCGAGGCGCCGGCCGCGCCGCTGCATCAGCGGGCTGAGCCACGGCGCCGTCGTCATTGAGCCGAACACGATCAGCGAGATCGGCAGCGTCGCCAGAAGCGGTGTCGGCGCAAGCGTCAGTCCGATCAGCCCCGCCACGGTGAAGCTGATGGGAAGCTGCGAGCCCAGGATCGCCTGCGCGGCGACGAGGACGGCGACGTTACGCTTGGCGCGGGAATCGTCGAACGGGGCGGTATCGGTGAGACTGGTCATGGAGACACGACTACGCCTGTCGGTTCCGCCGGGGAAGCACGGGATTGTGTCGCTACGATCGGGTGATGAGGTGGAGGAAGGATCCCGACGCCGCACCTTGCCGCAGCCCGGCCGGCGCGAGGGCGGTGCCCTCGGCATCCGTGACCTGCGTGAAGAGTGGTGCGCCCTCCTCGCGGGTGACGGTGGCATAGTGGAATTCGTGCGCCGCCCAGCACCCGCCCATCGGACCGGTCTCGGCCCATGCGCGGCGGTAGCCCAGATGCAGGCGACGCGCGGCAAAGCTCGTCTCCAGCCGCAGCAAGCCCGCCATCGCATGCCTGTGGCCGTCGGCATCCACCACCCCGTCGCCCATCACCATGTAACCGCCGCATTCGCCGAAGACCGGACGGTCGCGCAACGAGGCGAGAAACGTGCCATTCGCCGCGATCCGGCCGGCGTGAAGCTCGGGATAGCCACCGGGCAGGAGGACGAGGTCGGCCGCCGGCGCGGGGTCGTCGGCCAGAGGGGAGAAGGTGCGGATCTCCGCACCCGCACGGTGCCAGCCGTCGAGCAGGTGGGGATAGGCGAAGGCGAAGGCCGCGTCGCGGGCCAGCGCGATCCGTTGCGCGGGCGGATCGATACGCGGCGGCGGCGCATCCGGCAGGGGCGCAGCATGACCCGCCAGCGCGTCGAGGTCTACGTGGTCGGCCATGACGCGCCCGGCATGGGTGAGGAAGGCATCGAGATCGGAATGCTCCTCCGCCTGGACGAGGCCGAGATGGCGCGATGGCGTCACGAGTTGAGCATCGCGCGGCACGGAACCCAGCACGGGAAGCGGGCAGGCCCGGCGCAACATCGCCTCGTGTCGGGCGGAGCCGACGCGGTTCAGGATCACCCCCGCGACGCGCACATCCGGGTCGTGCCCGGCAAAGCCTGCAACGAGAGGGGCGACGGATTGCGCCATCCGCGCCGCATCCACGATCAGAATGACGGGCAGCGAGAGCATGCGCGCGAGGTCCGCCCCCGCGCCGCGCCCGTCGGGCGGCGCGCCGTCGAACAGGCCCATGGCCCCCTCGATCAGCAGAAGGCCCGGACCGGCGGCAAGGCCCCCGATGGTTTCGGGCGCCATGGCCCAGGCGTCGAGATTCGGGCAGGGGGCGCCGGATGCGGCCTCGTGGAAGCGGGGATCGATGTAGTCCGGGCCGGATTTCGCACCGCGCACGGGCGTGCCCCGGTCGCGAAGCGCCCGCAGCAGGCCCAGCGTCACCGTCGTCTTGCCCGCGCCCGAGGACGGCGCGGCGAGGATCAGGCCGGGCATCGGGGCGGGCAATTACCCATGGGTAATTGGTGCAAGTCATGGAAATCGTGGCAGGAAAAAATGAGGATCACCCGGTTTCAGCTGGCCGCCGGAGGCCCAGCGGGTCGAGATCGCGCGGCACGGCCCCCTCCGCATAGGCCCGCCAGTCGAGCGCCTGACGCAGCGCCACGGCCATGCCGATGCAGATGATTGCCGGCGGCTCCAGCCCCGCCGCGGCGATGTCCGCCGCGACGCGTTCGAGCGTCGTTTCGATCGTGCGCTGATCTTCGAGGGTGGCGGTGGTGGTGACGGCGACAGGCTCCGTCGGCGCGCGCCCGGCGGCGATGAGCTTGCCGGCGATTTCGCCGATATGCTTCATGCCCATATACATCACGATGACCTGGCTGCCCCGCGCGATGCCGGCCCAGTCGAGGGCCGTCGGCGTCAGCCCCGCCCGGTCGTGACCGGTGACGAAGGTGACCGACTGGTTCACGTCGCGATGCGTGACCGGGATGCCCGCATAGGCCAGACCGGCGATGCCGGCGGTGATGCCCGGCACGATGCGGATGGGGATGCCGTGCTGCACCAGTGTCTGCGCCTCTTCGCCGCCGCGCCCGAAGACAAAGGGGTCGCCGCCCTTGAGCCGCAACACGCGCCGCCCCGCGCGGGCGAGGTCCACCAGCCGCAGCGAGATGTCGCGCTGCTTGGCCGAGGGTTTGCCGCCGCGCTTGCCGGCATAGATCCGCTCCGCCTGCGGCGCCCAGTCGAGGATCCCCTCATGCACGAGCGCATCGTAGACGATCACGTCCGCCTGCCGCAGCGCGTTGAGCGCGTGGAGTGTCAGCAAACCCGGGTCGCCCGGCCCCGCACCGCACAGCCAGACCCAGCCGGGCATCAGCTCGGGCCAGTCATGGGAGGTGGGGAGTCGGGCATCCATGACCCCTCTATGCCGCGTGCGCGCGCCGCGCGAAAGCCGGGAGGCGACCATTGGCGGCGCGGAGCCGTCGTGCGATGGATTGCAGATGGACGAGACTCCGAAGCTTCGCCGCGGCTGGACCACGGGCGCCTGCGCGACGGCCGCGTGCAAGGCGGCGCTGGAGGGCTTGTGGGGCGGGACGATTCCGGACCTGGTGACGATCCGCCTGCCGCGTGGCGAGACGCCGACATTCGCGCTGTCTCACGCGGTGGGCGGGGCCGACTGGGCCGAGGCGGGAATCGTCAAGGATGCCGGTGACGATCCGGACGTGACGCACGGGGCGGAGATCCGGGTGCGGGTGTCGGCCTCCTCCGGTGGCGTTGTGTTCCGCGCGGGCGAGGGGGTCGGAATCGTGACGAAACCCGGGCTGCCGATCGCCGTGGGCGAACCCGCGATCAACCCGGTGCCCCGTGCGATGATCGACGAGGTGGTGGCCGAGGCGGCGGGCGAATTCGGGCGCGCACCCGACGTGACGGTGACGGTGTCGGTGCCCGGCGGGGCGGCCTTGGCGGCGAAGACCTGGAACCCCCGGTTGGGGATCGAGGGCGGCCTGTCGATTCTCGGAACGACGGGGATCGTGCGGCCGTTTTCCTGTGCGGCCTGGATCGCGTCGATCCATCGCGGGGTGGATGTCGCGCGGGCGAGCGGCCTGACCCATGTGGCGGGCTGCACCGGGGCGACGAGCGAGCGGGTGGTGCAGGCGCTGCATGGCCTGCCGGATCACGCGATGCTCGACATGGGGGATTTCGCGGGGGGGATGCTGAAATATCTCGCACGCCATCCGGTGCCGCGCATCACGCTGGGCGGCGGGATCGGCAAGCTCACCAAGTTCGCGCAGGGTGCGATGGACCTGCATTCCGGACGGAGCCAAGTCGATTTCGCCGTGCTCTCGGATTGGGCCGGGATCGACCTGACCGGGTGCAACACGGCTCTGGAGGCGGTGGGGCGTGTCCCCGCGCTGGCGGACCGTGTGGCCGAGGCTGCGCGCGCGCGGGTGTGCGGGATGTTAAAGGCGGAGGTGGACGTCGTCGTCATCGACCGGGCGGGCGCCGTGCTGGCCCATGCGCGGACTCGGTGAAGGGGCGCGTTCTGATCCTTGGCGGAACGGCGCCGGCGCGGCTGGTTTGTGCGGAGGTGTCAGGGCTCGATGTGGTTGCGTCGCTGGCCGGGGTGACGGACGCGCCGGCGCGGCTGGCCGTGCCCGTGCGGATCGGGGGCTTCGGCGGCGAGGCAGGATTTCGTGCCGCCCTCGGCGGCGTGTCGGCGGTGCTGGACGCGACACACCCGTTCGCGGCGCGGATCTCGGCGCGTGCGGTGCGGGTCTGCGGTGAGATGGGGCTGCCCTACCTGCGGCTGACGCGCCCGCCTTGGCCCACGCGGGCCGGCTGGCGGCACCATGCGGATGGCGAGGCCGCTGCGGCGGCGATCGCTGCGGGGGCCCGCGTGTTTCTATCGACCGGGCCGGGGTCGTTGCCAGCCTTCGAGGAGCGCAGGCTGGACATTACCTGCCGGCGCATCGATCCGGCGCCGGAGCGGGCGGGCGTGCGATGGATCCTTGGGCGCCCGCCCTTCACGCTGGAGGCGGAGACGGCGCTGTTCGCCACGCTGGGCATTACCGATCTGGTGACGAAGAATGCCGGCGGGCCGGCGCCAAAGCTCGACGCGGCCGGGGTGCTCGGGCTACGGGTGCACGTAATCGACCGGCCACGGGGGCTGGGGGGAGAGGAAACGCATGACATCGACCGCGCCATCGCCTTCGTCCGCACCCATGCGGCGGATCGAAACCGAGGCTGACGTGGCCGAGGGCGCGGCATGGCTCGCCGCGCGGGATCCCCGTTTCGCCGTCGCGCTGGAGACGGTCGGGCCGCTGCCGCTGCGCCGCCGGGAGGACGGGTTTCGCGCGCTTCTGGGTGCGATCGTGAGCCAGCAGGTCAGCGTCGCCTCCGCCAATGCCATCGTCGCGCGCTGCGAGGCGGGCGGGCTGCACGATCCCGCGATTGTGGTGGCGGCCGAGGATGAAGTCATGCGCGAGGCTGGCCTGAGCCGGCAGAAAATCCGCTATATCCGTGCGCTGGCGGCGGCGGGGATCGACTACGACAGGCTGCGGAAGGCCTCGACGGAGGAGGTCGTCGCGACTCTGACCGAGGTGCCCGGCATCGGTCGCTGGACCGCGGAGATCTATGCGATGTTCTCGCTCGGCCATGCGGATGTCTTCGCGCCGAACGATCTGGCCCTGCAGGAGGGGGCGCGATTGCTCCTCGACCTGCCGGAGCGACCGAAGGAGCGGGCCCTGCGCGAAATCGCCGAAGCCTGGAGCCCGTGGCGTGCGGTTGCGGCGCGGCTGCTCTGGGCCTACTACGCTCACGTCAAGACGCGCGAGGGGATCCGATGACGCTTCGACACGAACGGCTCGGGCCGGAAAATCCGGATCGGCTGGTGATCTTTCTGCACGGTTACGGTGCGAACGCGGCCGACCTGATGGCGCTGGCGGAGCCGTTGACGCCGCATCTGCCGGGGACGGCGTTTCTTGCGCCCGACGCGCCCGAGGCGTTGCCGGGGATGGCGGACGGTTTCCAGTGGTTTCCGATTCCATGGATCGACGGCTCCTCCGAGGAGGTGGCGCAGGCGGGGATGGCGCGGGCGGTCGACGACCTTGATGCGTGGCTCGAGGAGGTGATCGCGGCCGAAGGCGTGACGCCGGCGAACGTCGTCCTGTTCGGGTTCAGCCAAGGCACGATGATGGCGCTTCACGTCGCGCCCCGTCGGGCGGAGCAGATGGCGGGGGTGGTCGCCTTTTCCGGGCGTCTTCTGTCGCCCGAGACGCTGGCCGAGGAGGGCGTGTCGCGGCCGCCCGTGCTTCTGGTCCACGGGGATGCCGACGAGGTCGTCCCGGTCCAGCACCTGCCCGAGGCGGCAGAGGCGCTGGAGGCGGCGGGATTCGAGCGCGTCTATGCCCATATTATGAAGGAGACCGGCCACGGCATCGCGCCCGACGGTCTTCAGGTGGCGCTGGCCTTCATGCGCGACGTCTTCGGAATGGAGTAGCCGCCACCGACGCGCGCGTTCTCGCAAAATCGGCACGATAACCCGGCAAGTCCGGCGGGCGCGGATTGCCGCGTCGCAAAACCGTCACGACCGCGTGGCAGGCAAGCTTCATCTGGAGCCTTGCTGTTCTTTCAGGCCAAGATATAGTCAAACTTGAATGGGGCCGCGCGCCCGGTCGGTTCGGGCGTGCCGCCTCGGTGAGAGGTCGCGAGAGATGTCTGCCCTGATCGACATTTCAGAGACGGCGCCCGGAGGAAATTTCCGGACCGCCTTTACCCGCGCACCGGCGGGGCTGAAACAATTTCCGGCGCTGGTTTTGAACGCCGATTACCGTCCGCTGAGCTATTACCCCCTGTCATTGTGGTCTTGGCAGGATGCGGTGAAGGCGGCGTTCCTGGACCGCGTGGACATTGTCGCGGAATACGACGACGTCGTCCGCTCGCCCACCACGGTGATCCGAATCCCGTCGGTGGTGGTGCTGCGGGATTACGTGGCGCCGCGCAAATCGGCGGCTTTCACGCGGTTCAACCTGTTCCTGCGCGACGAATTCACCTGCCAGTATTGCGGGGCGAAGGGCGATCTGACCTTCGACCACGTGGTGCCGCGTGCGCGTGGCGGCGTGACCTCGTGGGAGAACGTTGTGGCGGCCTGCGGGCGCTGCAATCTGCGCAAGGGGTCGAAATCTCTCAAGCAGGTGGGGTTCACGCTCCGCAAGGCGCCCCGGCGGCCGTCGGCGCCGCAATTGATGAACTTGGGACGGAAGTTTCCGCCAAACCACCTTCACGACAGCTGGATGGACTTCCTTTACTGGGACGCTGAGCTGGAGGCGTAAAGTTCAAGGGTGGCTCCGGGTGAAGCCGAGCGCGGCATGGCGACGGCGTCGCGCGCGTTCAGGCCCGGCTTTCCCGCCAGAGCACGTAGAGCCCGGCCGCGACGGTCACCGCGATACCGAGAAGCGCGACGGGATCGGGCACGTCGTCGAAGACCATGAGCCCGATCAGCGCGGCAACCGGGATCTCTACGTATTGCAGCGGCGCGAGCGTGGCGGCGGGCGCGTGGCGCAGTGACCACGTCATCATCAGGTGCCCGCCGGTGCCGAGAGCCCCCATCAGCAGCATCAGCGGCCAGAGATCGCCGGGAGCGACGAGGGCCATTGGCCCGTGCCGCGGCAGGACGACATAGGCGGCGACCAGCGCGAGCAGGCCGATCAGGCCCGATGCGGCCTGCATCGTGATCGGATCGGCCTCGCGCGCCAGACGCCGCGTCACGAGGATGAAGATCGCGAAGACGAAGGCGACGGCGAGCGGGTAGATCACCGGCCAGCCGACCGTGATGAGATTCGGCTGCATCACGAGGAGTGTGCCCCCGAACCCCACGCCGCAGGCGATGAGACGGCGCGGGCCGACCGTCTCGCCCAAGACGACGGCGCCCAGAAGCAGCAGGATGAACGGCATCACGAAGGCTATCGCGATCGCATCCGCCAGTGGCAGGTGGATCAGCGCCATCGTCATCAAGTAGATCCCCGCAATCTGCAGGGCCGTGCGCAGGAGCGTCAGGCGCCAGCCAAGGGCCGACATCCGCCAGTCGCGCCCCATTGCCGCGACCAGCGGAACCAGCATCGACGCCTGGACCGCGAATCGTATCGCGACGAGTTGCAGGACCGGGATCGTCATGGCCAACGCCTTTGCCGTCGCGTCGGACGCGGGGGCAAGCACGCAGAAGCCCAGCATCAGCACGAGGCCCAGCACGGGCCGGTCGACTTGGCCGGGCAGGGGGGCGGCGATGGGCGCCGGGCCGGGGGCCGCCGCAGGGCCTGGTCGCGTCATCCGCGCAGGCGCAGCTTGGCCGTCGTCCCGTGACCGGGCGCGCTTTCGAGTTCGAACCGGCCGCCGGATTGTTCGGCAAAGGTACGCACCATGGCAAGGCCGAGGCCCGTGCCCTTGCCTTCGGGCTTGGTCGTCACGAACGCCTCGGTGGCGTGTCGGAGGACCTCGGGCGTCATGCCCGGCCCGTCATCGGTGACGGTGATGATGATCTCGCCAAGCGTCTGTTGGTCGCCGGAGCTGACACGTTGCGCGGTGATCGAGACGATTCCGCCGGAAGGCATCGCGTCCTTGGCATTGACGATCAGGTTCAGGAGCGCCGCCTCCAGTTGCGCGGGATCGGTGCGCAGGCTGAGCCGGGGTTCGGAATTGACGTCGAGAACGACATTCGCCGGCAGAACGCGCCGGGCGAAGGTGATGAGCCCGGCGAAGAACTCGTCGAGCAGGACGATCTCCGGATCGGTCGGTCTCCGGCGGCTTGTGGCAAGAAGCTGCCCCACCAGCTTGCCGCCGCGATCGGTCGCCGCGCCGATCTCGCGCAGGAGCGGGCCGCGCTCCGCCTCGGGAACTTCGGGAAGCAGGTCGATATTGCCGCGCATGACGGTCAGCAGGTTGTTGAAATCATGCGCGATCCCGCTGGTCAGGCGACCGACCGCCTCGCCCTTCTGCGCATGGGCCAACTCCTCGGTGCGGCGCGACAGCCGGGCGCGATCATCGGCCGTCGTCAAGGCGACGCGCGCGAAGTAGATCGTCACGAGCCCGGCCGCCATGTGCAGGAAGATCCGGCTGGGATCGTCGTAGCCGCTCATCAGGCCGACGCCGAAGGTCACCGCCTGCGCACCGGAGCCGACGATGATGACGCCGATCCGCGTCGCATCCACGGAGCGGGTGTCGTAGCCGATGCAATTGAGCGCCTGGCCGAATGTCAGGACCATCGCGGCCCAGGCGCCCAGGAACAGGGGAGAAAACGCGCTGATGATCGGGAGGGCGATGAAGGCCGAGATCGTTATCGCGTGATGTGCGAGAAGCCAGCCCAGCATCGGCCGGGTGATGTGCTGCTTCTGCGAAACGCGACGGGCGTGGGAGATATAGGTGAGATCGGAAACGAAATAGACGGCCAGCGGCAGCAGCAGCCACGGCGTCATGCCATAGGCCAGCATGAGCGTGACGCCGGCGCCGACCATGCCGAGACGGAGCGGACGATCCTGCGTCTGCTTCGTCTCGATGGCAAGAAAGGCGGAAACCCGGTGCCGAAATTGCAGATCCGCTTGGGTTGGGAGATACATCATGCGAACGCTCCGTTGGCGTTCACGCTATAGATAAGCGAAAAATCGCACAAGCAGACTCCGCCGCGGCAAAGACGCGCCCCGATGAGGCGCGCCCGCACACGATTACGATCACGATCGCAGGATCGACCGGCCAGCATAGATCGCGGTCTCGCCCAACATCTCTTCGATGCGGATAAGTTGGTTGTATTTGGCCAGCCGATCCGAACGCGCCAGCGAGCCGGTCTTGATCTGCCCGCAATTCGTGGCGACGGCGAGATCGGCGATCGTTGCGTCCTCGGTCTCGCCGGAGCGGTGCGACATCACGCAGGTCATGCGGTTGCGGTGGGCGAGGCTGACCGCTTCGAGCGTCTCCGAGAGGGTGCCGATCTGGTTCACCTTTACGAGGAGCGAGTTCGCCGCGCCCTTGTCGATGCCGTCGGCCAGGCGCGACGGGTTCGTCACGAAAAGGTCGTCGCCCACGAGTTGCACCTTGTGGCCCAGCGCCTCGGTCAGGCGAACCCAGCCGTCCCAGTCATCCTCGGCCATGCCATCCTCGATCGACAGGATCGGGTAGTCGCGCACCAGCGCGGCGAGGTATTCGACGTTCTCTTCGGAGGAGAGGACTTTTCCTTCTCCGGCAAGATGGTACGCGCCGTCCTTGAAGTATTCGGTGGCCGCGCAATCGAGGGCGAGCATCATGTCCTCGCCCGGCTGGTAGCCGGCCTTTTCGATGGCCTTGAGGATGAAATCGAGCGCATCGCGCGTGCCGGGCAAGTCGGGTGCGAAGCCGCCCTCATCTCCGAGCCCCGTCGACAGGCCCGCCGCCGAAAGCTCTCCCTTGAGTGTGTGGAATACCTCGGAGCCCATGCGGACGGCCTCGGCAATCGAGTCGGCGGCCACCGGCATGATCATGAATTCCTGGATGTCGATCGGATTGTCGGCATGTTCGCCGCCATTGACGATGTTCATCATCGGTACCGGCAGGACGCGCGCGGCGGTGCCGCCGACGTAACGGAACAGGGGCAGGGCGCTGGCCTCCGCGGCGGCCTTGGCGACCGCCATCGAGATGCCGAGAATCGCATTCGCGCCCAGCCGGCCCTTGTTGTCGGTGCCGTCGAGTTCGATCATCGCGGCATCGATCGCCTCCTGCTCGGTCGCATCGAACCCGACGAGCGCATCGGCCAGTTCGCCGTTCACCGCGGCGACCGCCTCGAGCACGCCTTTGCCCTTGTAGCGCGACTTGTCGCCGTCGCGCCGCTCCACCGCCTCATAGGCGCCGGTCGATGCGCCCGAAGGGACGGCCGCGCGGCCCATCGTGCCGTCTTCCAGGTAGACATCGACCTCGACGGTTGGATTGCCCCGGCTGTCGAGAATCTCGCGGGCAAGGATGTCGGTGATCGGGAACATTTCAGGCCTCCGAGGGCGTTTTTCAGGTGATCGTGCACAGTCCCCTTAGCGCGCTCCGTCAGTCAAGGCCAGCGGTGCGCAGGCGCGCCTCACGGATCAGGGTGTAAAGGCCCGCCGCCACGACGATGGCCATACCGACGATCGTCGCCGCGTCCGGCCGTTCGTCGAAGACCGTTGCACCGACGATCAGCGCGAAGACCATCCGCGAATAGCGGAAGGAGGACACGACGGAGATGTCGCCCACCCGCGTCGCCGCGACGATGGAAAGATAAGCCAGCATACCGACCGCCACGCAGCAGGCGAGGATGGTGAATTGCGCCGCATCGGGCATGCGCAACGGCGCGTCCATCGCCGTCTGGAGGACAAGTCCGGCGGGGACGAGCGCGGCGAAGGCATGGAGGCTAAGTCGCGCGCCTGAGACGATGCCCGGCATGGTTCGCGTGATCAGATCGCGAGCGGCGAGCCCCAGCATCCCCGCCACGGCCAGCAGAACCGCCGGATCGAATTCGGTCGTTCCGGGGCGCACGATCAGCAGAACCCCCGCGAATCCCACCGAGATCGCCGCCCATCTGCGCCAGCCGACCGCCGCACCCAGAAACAACGCCGCCCCCATCGCCACGACGAGCGGCGTGGCCTGTATCACGGCGGAGGCGAGCGAGAGTGGGACCAGCGCGAGAGCGGAGACGAAAAAACAGGTGCCCGTCATCTCGCAGCCCGAACGCATCAGGACCTTCGGGCGAAGGTAATGCGCCGACCACAGGCCTTGGCCCGTGGCAAAAAGCCAGAGCGCGAAGGCCGCCGCACCACCGAGCCCGAGCATCCAGATGATTTGCGCCGGGGCGAAGACGCCCGACAGCCCCTTGATAAGCGCATCCTCGATCGCGAAGCCGGCCATGGCGCCGACCATCAGGACCGCGCCGCGTAGCGATTCAGTCATGCAGATTGCCTTGCGCGGCCTAGAAACCTGCGGACATGCCGGAAATTTCCATCTGTTCGCTCTGCGACAGCGGCGCCTCGAGCGTCAGGCCCGCGTGCTTCCCCTGCACCCAACGCACCATTGCCTCCCGCTCGAAGCGCGGCGTGGCGAGCACCACGCGCATGTCCAGTGCAAGTCCGTCCGGGGCGGTGATCTTCGCCCCGCTTTCGGACACGTCGAGGACAGAAACGGTCAATTTCTTGCTGCCGACGCGGAGCCAGACCTCCATCGAGGCGGGACGTCGGGGCGGTCGGTAGAACATTGGCGGACTCACGGCTGTTTCCGCAATTCTCTAATCCGCTATTCCCTAAGACGAGGTTGACGTCGCGCCGGGCCGGCACCCGGCCGCTCAATTCCGTTTCGTCCCGAACAACTCCAGCCGGTGCCCCTTGAGGTCGTAGCCCAACCGCCGCGCTATCCGTTCCTGCAAGGCCTCGATCTCGGGGTCGACGAATTCGATCACCGCACCGGTCTGCATATCGATGAGGTGGTCATGATGATCCCGCTTGGCATCTTCGTAACGCGCGCGCCCGTCCCCGAATTCCCGCCGCTCAAGCAGGCCCGATTCCTCGAACAGCTTGACCGTCCGATAGACCGTCGCAACCGAAATCCCCGGATCCCGTGCGGCGGCGCGAGCGTGGATGGTCTCGACGTCGGGATGATCGTCGGCCGCCTCGAGCACCTCGGCCACGATGCGGCGCTGGCCGGTGACGCGCAGGCCCATCGTTTCGCAGCGATCGAGAATTTTCGTGCTCATGCCATCCTCCTAGCGGCGGCCGATCCGGGGGGCAATCACGTGCCGCAGAAGGTCCGCATCACCCGCTCCTCCGCAGTCGCCGGACGACGATAGGCAACGTTCTCCTCCGTTTCGCGCCATGGGTCGGCAAGCACGGCGTTGAGCGCGTGGAACGCAGCCAAGTCGCCAGCGTAACCCGCGGCAATAGCCTCCTCAACGCGATGGTTGCGCGGGATGATCGCGGGATTGGCACGGGCCATCGCGTCGCCGTCGGGGTCGCGCGCCTGCCAGCGGGCAAACCAGTCGTCGAAGCGGTCGCGGTTCATCACCTGGTCGCGCGCCGCATCCGGCGCCACGGTCAGGGCACGGAACGTGTTGGTGAAGTCACCCTCACCCTCGGACATGATATCAAGGAGTTCCATTGCGAGGCTCATGTCGTCGACGCCGATCTTGGCGCTCATGACTCTCCCCCAGGAAGCCTCATAGAGATCTCGAAAGCCGTCAAGAACCTCCGTCGCCTCGGCAATGGCGGTCTGACGCTCTCCCATCAGCGGAAGCAGTGACGTAGCAAGTTGCGCGAGGTTCCACAGCGCGATGTCCGGCTGGTTCTTCCAGGCGTAACGGCCGAACTGGTCGATGGAGCTGAAGACCGTGTCGGGATGATAGGTCTCCATGAAGGCGCAGGGACCGTAATCGATCGTCTCGCCGGAAATCGTCATGTTGTCGGTGTTCATCACACCGTGGATAAAGCCGAGGCCCATCCACCGGGCGATCAGATCCGCCTGGACCCGCATCACATGACGCAGCAGGTCCATCGGCCCCTCGGCGTCGGGTGCATGGCGGACGATCGCGTGTTCAAGCAGGAGACGCAGCGCATCGGTGTCGTCGCGGCTGGCAAAGACCTGGAACGTGCCGACGCGAATGTGGCTGGCCGCGATGCGCGTCAGGACGGCACCGGGTTGCGGCCCCTCCTGCCGCAGCACGTCCTCGCCCGTTCGCACAGCGGCAAGCGCCCGGGTGGTGGGCAGCCCGAGCGCAGCCATCGCCTCGCTGACGACATATTCGCGAATGACCGGCCCAAGCGCCGCACGTCCGTCGCCCATCCTCGAATAGGGCGTGGGGCCCGACCCCTTGAGCTGCACGTCGTAGCGGCGTCCGTCATGGACGTGCTCGCCCAGCAGGATTGCGCGGCCATCGCCGAGTTGCGGAGACCAACCACCGAACTGATGCCCGGCATAAAGTTGCGCGAGCGGATCGGCCCCTTCGGGCAGGCGATTGCCGGCGAAGATCTCGGGCGCACCGCGAAGCGCCGCGGGGTCGAGCCCAAGCTCCCGCGCCAACTCCTCGTTCAGCGCAATCCACTCCGGCGCCGCGACCGGCTTTGGCGCCATCTTTGTGTAGAACCGCTCAGGCAGGCGGGCGTAGCTGTTGTCGAAGGCGAACATGGTCTTCCTCTGGCGAAAAATACCTCGGGGAGCGCGAGGGGCTGGCCCCTCGCTTACTTCAGCCGGGCAATCCGCTCCGTCAGAAGCGAAAAGAACCCGTCGGCATCGACGTCCCCGATGAACAACGCATTGGGAGCCCGATCGGTTACGCCCCACCAATCGGCAACGGTCATGCCGCGGGTCAATGGCGAGTCGACTTCGATCTCGACGTTGATCTCCCGCCCGGAAAACAGGTCCGGGCGCAGAAGCCACGCGATCACGCTGGGGTCGTGGAGCGGGGCACCTTCCGATCCGTATTTCTCCTTGTCGAAGCGCTCGAAAAAGCCGGTCCAGCCTGCGACCACCTCACCCACGCGCCCGGCGCGGCGGAAGGCGGCGTTTCGCGCCTGCGTCGTCAGCACCTTGTGCGTCACGTCCAGCGGCAGGACCGTCAGCGGCACGCCGGAGCGAAACACCGTCTGCGCGGCCTCGGGGTCGACGTAGATGTTGAACTCCGCCGCGGGGGTGATGTTGCCGACCTCGAAGTAGGCGCCGCCCATCAGGACGATCCGCGCGATGCGGGGCGCGATGTCGGGTGCGCGGGTCAACGCGGTGGCGATGTTCGTGAGCGGCCCGAGGGGGCAGAGCGTCACCGATCCTTCCGGCTCCGCGCGTATGGTCTCGATGATCCAGTCAACGGCGTGGCCGTCGGCCAGTGGCGTCACGGGGTCGGGAAGGTCCGCGCCGTCGAGGCCGGTCTTCCCGTGCACATGCTCCGCCGTGACCAGATCACGCGCGAGCGGGCGATCGCAGCCGGCTCGGACGGGTACGTCGCTTCTGCCCGCGAGTTCGCAGACCTTGAGTGCGTTGCTGGCCGTCAGGTCCAGCGGAACGTTGCCCGCGACGGCCGTGATGCCGAGAACCTCCAGCTCCGGCGAGGCGAGGGCGAGCAGGATGCCCACGGCGTCGTCCTGGCCTGGATCGGTGTCGATGATGATTTTCTGTGTCATGGTGCACAAGAGAGCGGCACGCCTGAAAATGTCCAGAGCACGGGGTGTTTCGCGGTGGCGATTTCCGTCACGTTTGTTCAGACTGAGATGTCATTTGCGGGAAGAGGATGACGCGTGACGGACGGGCTACTCCATAGCAGGCTCTGTCGTTTGGAGGCGCGTCTGGGTATTCGGATCCTCGGCACAACTTCCTGCGTGTTGGGGTCGAACATCGCGTGAAGCTTCAGGACGTCGCCTGCCACGCGCCGTCGATCTTCTCGAAATCGGCGGATTGGCCGGGGGCGAACTCGATCTGGCCTTCGCCCGCGATCCATTGTTCCACCTTCACCTTTCCGTCCTCGATCGACAGAAGGTTGAAATCGTTGGGCTGCCCCCGAAGCCGGGTGGACAGGCCCGTCCCGGCCTGAACGAAAAGAACGCCGGCCTGTGTCGCAAAGGGGCGGGCGTGCCACGTGTGCAGGTGTCCGGACAGGACAACATCGGCACCGCATTCGCCGAGACGCGTCAGCGCGCGGTCCGCGCCGCGCATCAGACGCTTCTCGACGTCGGAGCCATGTTCCAGCGGATGGTGCAGCATCGCGATCTGCGTCCGCGCGGGTTCGTCGTCCGTGAACCCGTTGCAGACCCGGCGTATTGTGTGGCGCCCGATGCGCCCGCGCTGCCATGACCAGCGGTTGACGGTATTGATCCCAACCACCGCGACCTCCTCATCCTCCCAGGATGGCTCAAGTTCGGGATGGATGTATTTCCGATATCGCGCCCAAGGGTACAGGAAGCGGATGAACAGGTTGTCCAGCGGTGTGTCGTGGTTGCCCGGGACGGAGAGAACCGGTGGCTGCAACTGGGCCAGGAACGCGCGTGCGGCGCGGTACTGACCCAGACGGGCCCGCTGGGTGAAGTCGCCGGAGATCGCCACCAGATCGGGGGCGAGGCCGTTGATCGTTCGGATCAGCGGGCGGAGCAGGTCCGGACGGTCGCGCCCGAAGTGGAGATCGGAGATGTGGAGGACACGCCGCATCAGGTGCCCTCCGGCGGTGCGATCACGCGGAGCGCCTTGGACAGGACCCGGAAGCGGAAGGGGGAGGACATCTTTTCCCGCTCACCGTCGCGGGCCACCACGCGGCGTCTGCTCTGGGTTTCGATATCGATGACCTCTCCGGTGAAATACTCGAAATCGCGGCCCTCCTTCATCGACCCCCAGGCGAGGCGGATGGCCATCCGGAACAGCCCCCAGCGGGACGAATCCGGTGCGAGGAAAAGCGCGAAACGTTCGGCGCGGACATCGTCGCTGCCCTTCAGGCCGAAGAGGTCGAGCTGGTAGGCGCTCCGCGCGACGAAGGCGAGGGGCGTCTTCTTGCGGACCACGCGCCCATCGACCGATACGACCAGCGACAGGGGCCGGTGGAAGCGGGTGAAGGTTGCGATCACCGACCAGTGGGCCGCCAGCCGCGATCGGCCCCAACGACGGTAGGTGCCTTCACGCTGCGTCAGGATCGCGGGATAGAGGCCGAGGCTCGCATTGTTGAGAAAGAGGCGGTCGTTGACCTCGCCCACGCTGATCTCTCGCGTTTGTCCGGTGGCGATAAGGTCGATGCCTTCGTCGATCTCCTCGGGCAGGTTCAGGCCGCGGGCGAAGAAATTGAACGTTCCGCGGGGCAGGATCCCCAAGGTGCAGCCATGACGCAAGGCCGCTTCGGCAATTGCGCCGATGGTGCCGTCGCCGCCGGCGGCGACGATCGTGTCGTATTCCACGGCCGCGCGATCCGCTTCGGCCGAGATGTCGCGGCCCTTGGAGATCTCGCGCAGGACGAAGCGGCCGGGATAACGCGCCATCGCTGCCTCGATCTGCGCACGGGGATTGCCGTTGCGCTTGCCCGATCCGGGATTGAGCAGGATGCACGCGGGAGGCGGCGACGCCTCGGTGTCGTCTTCGGTGTTCGCTCCGCGCATTTTCATCCTGCTCCAGAAAACTCGACGGAGGAAACGCGCGGCGGCGGTTTTCGTTCGATCCCTCGTGTTTCGGGTTCATCGCCGATCCCGCGGGGTTTGTACATCATCGCCGCATCATCGACCTCGGGGCCGCCACGGCCCGGCCCCGTGCGCGGCTAGCCCGCGGCGATGAATTGCCGGACGAAGTCGCTTGCCGGGTTTTGTTGCAGCTCCTCCCGGGTGCCGACCTGTTCGATCAGGCCGCCATTCATGACGGCGACGCGATCCGCAATTTCGAAGGCTTCGGATTGGTCGTGGGTGACGAGGAGTGCGGTCACGCCCACCTTCCGCTGCAGATCGCGAACGGAGCCGCGCAGGCTGCGCCTGACCTGCGCGTCGAGGGCGGAAAAGGGTTCGTCCAGGAGGAGGAGCCGGGGGGAAATGGCCAGCGCACGCGCCATCGCGACGCGCTGCTGCTGGCCGCCGGAAAGCTGCGCGGGGTATCGGTCGGCGAGTTCCGGCATCTCGATCAGGTCGAGCAACTCGCACACCCGGGTGCGGCGCTCGGCCTTCGATGGACGATCTCTGCCGCGCATGATCCTGAGGCCGAAGGCGATATTGTCGGCGACGCTCATGTGCCGGAAGAGGGCATAGCTTTGGAACACCATGCCGAAACGGCGCGCGCCGGCGGGTTTGTGGGTGATGTCGGTGCCATCCAGCAGCAGCTTGCCGCCGTCGGGCTGCGTCAGGCCAGCGATCAGGTTCAGAAGCGTCGTCTTGCCGGAGCCGGACGGGCCCAGCAGGGCGAGGAACTCGCCGTCGCGGACGTTCAGCGAGACGTCCCTGAGAACGGCGGCGCCGTCGAAGGTCTTCGTGATCCGGTCGATCTCGAGGCTCATGGCTTTGCCCCCGTGGCGGGATGGGTGATGGAGATGAGGGCCCGCAGCACGAGTGTCAGCAGGGCCAGAAGCGCGAGGACGGTCGCGGCTGCGAACGCGCCCGTCGTGTTGTAGTCGTTGTAGAGAAGCTCGATCTGGAGAGGCAGCGTCATCGTCTGGCCCCGGATCGCGCCTGAGACCACGCTGACCGCGCCGAATTCGCCGATGGCACGCGCGGTGGCGAGGATGGCGCCGTAGACCAGCGCCCAAGTGATGTTGGGAAAGGTCACCAAGCGGAAAATCTGCCAGCCATTCGCACCGAGAGTCAGGGCCGCACGCTCCTCGTCTTCGCCAGCGACGGACAGGACCGGGAGCACCTCGCGCACCACGAAGGGGCAGGTGACGAAGAGCGAGACCAGAACGATGCCGGTCAGGTTGAACATGAGCTGGATGCCGTAGGGTTGCAGCGCGCTGCCGACCGGGCCGTAGGCACCGTAAATCAGCAGGAAGCACAGGCCCGCCACGATCGGCGAGATCGCGAACGGGATCTCGATCACCACCAGAAGCGCGCGGCGGCCGGGAAAGCGGAACCGCGCGATCGCCCAAGCGGCGCAGAGACCGAAGACGATGTTCACGGGCAGGACGATCAGCGCGGTCAGGATCGTCAGGCGGATCGCGGCGAGCGTCTCCGGCTCGGTCACCGCCTGCGCCCAGACGGAGACGCCTTCGGCGAAGGCGCGCGTGAAGATCGCGGCCACCGGCAAAATGATCACGATCAGTGACAATAGCACGGCGAGGCCGATCAGGATTGGGCGGTTCATGCGCCGCCCTCCAGCCTGCGGTAAAGCCGCGTCTGCGCGACATTGATCGCCACCAGCAGGACCAGCGACAGCGCCAGCATCGTACCGGCAATAGCGGAGGCGGCGGGATAGTCGAATTCGTCGAGGCGGATCACGATGAGCAGGGAGGCGACCTCGGTCTCGTAGGGCAGGTTGCCCGCGATGAAGATCACGGCACCGAACTCACCGAGGCTGCGCACGAAGCTGAGCCCCGTTCCGGTCAGGATGCCGGGCGAAAGCTGCGGAAGGGTGATGCGCTGGAAGGTCTGCCAAGGCGAGGCGCCGAGCGTGGTGGCGGCGTCCTCCTCCCGTCTGTCGAGTTCCTCGATCAGGGGCTGGATGGCGCGCACGGCGAAGGGGATCGAGGTGAAGGCCATGGCGATGACGATGCCCCACCACGTATAGGCCACCTGCCAGTCGAGAGGTTCGAGAAGGCCGCCGATCCATCCGTCGCGCGCGTAGAGGGCGACGAGCGCGATGCCCGCCACCGAGGTCGGCAGCGCAAAGGGCAGGTCGACGAGCGCATCCAGAAAGGCACGTCCGGGAAAGCGGTAGCGCACCAGCACCCAAGCCAGCAGCAGGCCGAACGCTCCGTTGAACACGGTCGCCAGCAGCGCCGCGGAAATCGTGACCCGAAGCGCGGCGAGGGTGCGGGGGTCGCGCATGACGAAGAGGTAGTCGGACAGGTCGAGCTGCGCGAACTGCCACGCGAGGCCTGACAGCGGCAACAGGATGATCAGCGTCACGAATGTCATCGTCACGCCCAGCGTCAGCCCCAGACCCGGAAGCGGGGACCGGCGCCGCCGCCGGAGGGCGTCCATCGTGGTCTGCAGGATCGGCATGTGGGCGGGCGGCTCCGGAAGGGGGCAAACGGAAAATCGCCGCGCCCCCGGATCGGGAGACGCGGCGGGTCGGCGTGAGGGTCAGGCGATCAATTCCGCAGAAGCTGATCCAACGTGCCGCCGGAGCCGAAATGCGTCTCCTGCGCCTCGGCCCAGGAGCCGAATTGCTCCTCCACGGTGAAAAGCCCCACTTCGGGGAATCGGTCGACATTCGCCTCGACCACGGTCTCGTCATGGACGCGGTTGTTGAAGGAGACCAGGATTTCCTGGCCTTCGGTGGTGTAGAGGAAGTTCAGGTAGTCGCGCGCGACATCCTGGGTGCCGCGGCTTTCGGCCACGCGCTCCACCACGGCGACGGGAAACTCGGCCAGCAGCGAACGGTCGGGCACAACGGCCGCGTATCCCTCGGTCTGCTCCGAGATGTTCAGCGCCTCGGCCTCGAACGTGACGAGGACATCGCCGATGCCACGCTCAACGAAAGTGGTCGTGGCGCCACGGCCGCCCGTGTCGAACACCTCCACGTTGTCGAGAAGGGCGTTCATGTATTGGCGGACACGCTCCTCGTCGCCGTCGAACTCGTCCATCGCCCAGGCCCAGGCCGCGAGGTAGGTGTAGCGCGCGTTGCCCGAGGTCTTGGGATTGGGGAAGATCACGCTGACATCTTCGCGCACAAGGTCGTCCCAGCCGTCGATGTTCTGCGGGTTGCCTTCGCGCACCATGAAGGCGGGCAGCGAGTAGTAGGGCGAGGCGTTGTTGGGAAACTGATCCTGCCAATCCTCGGCGACGAAGCCGGCATCGGCCAGAATCTCGACGTCGAGAACCTGGTTGAACGTCACGAGGTCGGCCTGGAGGCCCTGCAGGATAGCGCGCGCCTGCTTGGACGATCCGGCATGGCTCTGGTTGATCGTGAGGTCGCCTTCGCCGTCCCATTGGCTGGTGAAGGCAGGATTGATCTCGGCGTAAAGTTCACGGGCGATGTCGTAGGACACGTTCAGGATTTCGGTGTCCTGCGCCTGGGCGCCTGCGACGCTGCCGACGGTGACGGTCGCGGCGAGTGCAAAGCTGCGGAACATGGTTTTCTCCGTGTGTGCGAATTCGACGGGCATCTGGAACATATGTCCCGCTGCGGCTAGTGGATACTCTGCAATCAGGGACAGTTTCTTGCCTGCTGGCGGATTTGGCGGACGCGCGTTCCGCCTTGCGCCGGAACATGGAACGGCAGTCGGGTCACCACCGGCCGACGCAGCGGCATTTGTCGTTGCCTCCGTGATCTACTGGCCCAGTTCGGTCTTGGGCCCTGTGCCTGGACATGCCGAAACGTTGTTCCGCGTGGCCTACAGTCGGGCCCTTTGACAAGTCTGGCGGCAGACATCAAAGCCGGCGGCTCTATCGTTCGCACCCGCGCATACCGCGCCTTTGAGGAGATCAGATGGAATTCGCCACGGCGATCGCTGTCCTATGCGTGATATTCGGGGGCTTCGCCTCACAGTGGATCGCGTGGCGCGTCAATATCCCCGCCATCGTCCTGCTCCTTGTTCTTGGCCTCGGCGTGGGGCCGGGGTTCGGTCTCATCGATCCGAGCGCCGTCTTCGGCGACACGCTTCAGCCATTGGTGAGCCTGGCGGTGGCAGTCGTGCTCTTCGAGGGCGGTATGGCACTTAATTACAAGGAGTTGCGCGAAACGGGCTCGGGGGTGCTCCGGCTAACACTGGCGGCCGTTCCGCTGAGCCTCGGGCTCGGGGCGCTGGCCGGATTTCTGATCACCGACATGAGCTTTGGCATCGCCATCCTGTTCGGAAGCATCCTGATCGTCACCGGGCCGACCGTCATCCTCCCGCTCCTTCGGCAGGCGCGTCTCAAGCCACGACCGGCCGCGTTCCTGAAGTGGGAGGGAATCGTCAACGATCCGGTCGGCGCGATGGTGGCGGCGGTCACCCTCGAGATCCTCGTGCTTCGACAGCATGCGGGCGCAGAGGTCGCGGACTTCTGGGGGACGTTGATCTTCGGCCTCGTCATCGGGGTCGCGCTGGGGGTCGGTGCGGCCTATCTGGTCTGGTATTCCTTCCGGAAGGATCTGGTACCCGAGTTCCTGAAATCGCCCATGATCCTGACTCTGGTGCTGACGATCCATCCTTTCGCCAACATCATGCTTCACGAATCCGGGCTCGTGGCGGTCACCGTCTTCGGCGTGCTGCTCGCCAACATGAACGTGGCCGGAATGGGCGACCTGACGCGGATGAAGGAGGCGCTCGTCGTCATCATCGTCTCGGCGCTCTTCATCGTTCTGGCCTCGGATCTGGAGGTCGAGGTGCTGACCCGCCTGTCCCTGCCGCTGCTCGCGGTGACGGCGGCGATCGTCTTCATCGTCCGGCCGGTCACGATAATGCTGGTTACGATCGGGTCGGGCATGTTTCTGCGTGAGCGCTTGCTGGTTTCCTGGATCGGCCCCAGGGGGATCGTCGCCGCCGCGGTCGCCGGTTTGGCCGCGATCAAGCTCGATCCGGAGGTTTACCCTTCCGTTGTGTTGCTCCAGCCGGCCGTCTTCTCGGTCATCGCGGCGACGGTGCTGCTTCACGGTTTTTCGCTGCGGCCGCTCGCGCGTCGGCTGGACCTTGTGGCGACGCGCCGGCCCAGCATTCTGATCGTCGGCGCAAGCCCGTGGACAACGAACCTTGCGCAGCAGCTTCACAACAACGGCGTGCCGGTCACGCTTGCCGATACGTATGCCGAGGCTTTGGAGGATGCGAAGAAAGACGGTATCGATGTCCTTCGGGCCGAGGTTCTGGCCGAGAAGGGCGAGGAGGCGCTGCGGGAACGGGCGCATGACTACGTTCTCGCGGCGACGCCCGACGAGATCTACAACGCGCTCGTCTGCGCAAGCCTGAGCCCTGAAATAGGACGCGAACGTGTGCTGCAACTCGCCGCCGGCGACGGGCGGCTCCTCGACGAAAGCCGGGGCCTGAGCCGTGATCTGCGCGGCAAGATCTGGGCCGACGAGACGCTGAATTACCGGCAATTCGAGGAGCGCTTCGAGAAGGGCTGGAGGGTCGTGCCGATCGAGATCGACTCCGATCAGCTACCTGAAGATGGCTACGCATCCGAGACGGTGGTCCCGCTCATTCTCGTGCGGTCCGACGATTCTCTGGTGCTGTATTCTCCCGAAGGTACGAAGGCGCCGAATGTGGCGCAGGGCGACGTCCTGTTCGTATTCGAGGCGCCGACGGAGTGAGTTATGTTCGACCGTGCCGGGACGTCGCCCGGAGACGGCGCGGGCCTTGTCAGAAACGGGCTAGCGGGCTGAACGGGTAGCGCGTCTCACCACAGGCGGATGGCAGGCGGCGTCGGTCGTCGTTGGAGAAGCGCAATCCGTCGGGATCAAACCCGCACATTCGGAGACTTTCACGCGCCTCGCCGGGTCTGCTCCAGGGTCGGGACGGGAAGGGGGAACCAACCTCTGCTTCGCCCGTTCGTCGGTGAGCAAGGAGATTGAATGACCCGCACCCCACCCCCCGGCATCGCGTTATTCGACTCGACGAGCGGCTTGGCGGATGGGCTGGCCCATTCCCTGAAGGGCAGGGGATTTCCGGCGCTGGGGCAATCGGGCCTGGTGGCGCGGCTTGCGCCTCTCGCGAACCGGCTGCCGCGGCGGTTGCGGCAAGCGGCGTTTGCGGCGGGCGGTCCATCCGAAGCGATCTCGCCGCGGCGCGTCGACAGCGTCGATGCCGAGGATATCGCGCAGTGGGTCACGGATCTCTATCCGAAGCGCCGCTATCCGGCCGTGATGATCGGCTCCTCGAACGGTGCGCTGGCGCATGCATGCGCGGCCATGGGCATTCCGTGGCTGCCGCAGACGTTCCTGACACTGGTGCAAAAGCGCCCGCAGGACCCCGACGACGCCGTCGCCGCGATGCAGGCGGGGCATTCGGTCGCCGAGACGCTGCTCAAGGCCAACCCAGGGATTTCCGTTCACCACATGCACGACCCCAATCAGGATCGCCGCATGACCCCCTTAGTGAGCTATTTTCGGCTCAAGCACCGCAGATTACCCAAAGCCTACCGCACCTTCATCGACGAAAACCTCGAGCCGGGCGGGACCGTGTATGTCGTCAATTGCGAGCAGACGTGGCCGCTAACCAAGCTCTCCGACCGTTACTTTTTCCAGTTCGGTGCGGTGGGCGGAGCTTCGTGGGAGGATTACTTCGAGGGTGGCGAGAGGGTCCGGAACTATTTTCGGGACCTCGGCAAGGACCGACAGCGGTGGACACCTCCCGCACCGAATTACGAAGGTGCCGAGGCGGAATGGGGCTATGAGCCAGAGCTTGACCGGGACCTGGACGCGGTCGCGAAGGAGAAGGGCCTCCGGCAGGCCCGGCTGAGCTTTGGCGAACCGGAGGATCCAAGTCCGGTCGTGGCCGATCTTTTCCAGGAGCATTACCGCGCGAACGGCATCACGCCGCGGCGGCTGCTGGTCCCGTCGTTCATTCTGCAGGACCCTTACTGGACCCTGCGCACGGCGTCGGTTCCGTTCTGGATGGTGTTCAACATCGCGTCGTCGCAGCCGAAAATCCGCGACTACATCGCGCGGTCGGGCTCGTTCGAAGAGATCGCGATGATGCTGTTCCCGAACGGAACGCCGGCAATCGGGCAAGGGTCGATCGAAAGTTGGCGATCGATTCTGAACGAGGCGCGCGTCACCGGTCGGTTTATCGGCGTGGAGGAAGACGTCTATCCCAGCGACCTCGCGGGTTTGCGCCGCTACCACAAGGAATTGAAGTCGCTCGAACCGCACATCCCGATGCCGCCTCCGCTCGCACTGGAGCGTTTCGAGGCCGCAATCGGACATGCGGATCATCTGCGGTTTGACGTGATCCGGTCTGACGGCGCCGGGGCAGGGCGTTCACCATGAGCCCGGCCAGCCAAGCTCCCGCCCTGGTCGAGCGGACGCTTGACGTCAACGGGTACCGCACATTCGCGCGGACTTCCCCCGGCCCGGATGCGGAGCGGTTGCCCGTCGTCCTGATCCACGGCCAAGGGGTGTCGAGTTTTTTCGTCGCGCCAAGCGGCCGCGAACTCGCCCGAAGCTTTCCGGTCGAGATTCCCGATCAACCCGGTTTCGGCCGAAGTGCCGGTCCCACGCGGGCGCTGGATGTGGATGGCTTGGGCGATTTTATCGCCGCCTACCTCGCGGCGCGGGGAATCCCGCGTGCCGTTCTGGTCGGAACCTCATTCGGATGTCAGGTGGCGGTGGCCTGCGCCGCGCGTCATCCAGAACTGGTGGCGAAGCTCGTGCTGCAGGGGCCTGCCGCAGCGCCTGCGGACCGGGGGGCGATGAAGCTGGTCTATCTATGGTGGCAGAATGGACGCCAGGAGCCGACCGATATGAAATTGCTTGCTGCCGAATATCGTGCCGCGGGGTTTCGACGCGTTTACGACACCTTCAATCACTACCGTCGCTACCCGATCGACAAGGTTCTGCGGCGGGTCGAGGTCCCGGTGCTCATCGTTCGCGGAGCTGACGACAAACTGGTCTCCGAAGCTTGGGCGGAGCGTCTTGCGCAAGCAGCTCCGAGTGGGAGGCTCGCTCTTGTTCTCGGCGTGGCACACACGATGAGCCGCTTCTGGCCGGTGGAGTTGGCTCAGGCTACGGAAGATTTCATCCTCGACGGCGGTGGCGAGCGTTATTAACGTCTTTGCGTCTATTGGTCTTGGCTGAAATTGGCGCCCCACACTGCTTCTGCGGTCTGATCAGGCGGATGGGGTGAGCGGGGGAGATTTGGACGTTCTTAACGACTGAATGCGCTTACTTCCGACGCAAAGGGGCTCTCCCATGCCACGCAGTCTGCGCCTTCTGCTCACGCTTTTTCCACCATTCAGTATTATGGGCCGAACTAGCTTCTGCGGCAGCGCACGTTTCTAGCGGGTGACGGCTGCTGTCGTCCTCACTCCTGCTGTTGGGCAATGCCCTTCCCCATCTCGCTGGAATTTCTACCGCAGGAGTCCGGGCGCGCTTCGGTAAAGGCTGTGATCTAAGCGCCTGGCGGCGGTGCCGGGCATGCAATCGGTTGAGTGAGAAAGGCTGGGGCGGGCGCAGGTGCTTTAACTTTGTCAGCGAGTCGCCCCCTTGCGCCGTGGCGACGGGAGCTTGCGTCGGTCTCCGTTTCCAAGGGTCATGAAGGCGCCAGGCAGCGAGCTGCGGCAGCTTACAGCTGCTTGCGTCACAAGCCTCGTGAGGCGGAGGGAGACCGACGGCGAAGGGACTTTGTTTCCGTAGCGGCCGCGAAAGCTGGCGAGCGACGCAGGGGCGATTCTTGAGACAGCGGCGCGGTAAGCGCATTTCAAGCGGTCGCCTTTGTCGGGGGGCCGAACGGGAGCATGCCTCCCGATGCGGACCCTCCGCCGAAGATGTAGCCGATCGCGACGCGCACGGGACTTGGCGCATCCGGCGCGCTGCGTCCAATTTCGGTGCCCGGGCTGGGCTGCCACTTGTCACGGCCATCGCGCCTCTCGCTTTGCCGCCCGGGGCGTTTCGCAGGTTTGGTACGGGTTTTGCGGCCCAGCGTCACATTCTGGTAAGAAGCAGCGACGCACAGCCAAGACGAAGACGACGTCTGCGTCTGCATGAGCCAAGCTGCGGTTGTGAGGAAAGGGGAGACAGGTCTGGCGAAGCGCTCATGAGCCAGATAGTGCCCCATTGCGTGGTGTAGGAGCGCCGACCTTCGGAGAGGTCCGAAGCTGATCAGGTGGCCACGGTGGGCAATCTGACGTCTGCATTGTCGGTGACGCGCGCGAAGCTTTCAAGCGACATGTACCGCCGGGCGACTGTCCATTCGTCGTTTGTCTCGAGCATCAGAGCGCCGACCAGGCGAACAATGGCTTCGTCGTTTGGAAAGATCCCGATGACATCGGCGCGCCGCTTGATCTCGCGGTTTACTCGCTCGATTGGGTTCGTGGATGCGATCTGGGTCCAATGCTCGCGCGGGAAGTCCATGTAGGCCAGGACGTCGTCGCGGGAGGCGTCCATGAACACGCCGAGCTTTTCCTGCTTCTCGCGAAGCGCATCCGCGACCACTTCCCACTGGGCTTCGGCCTCGGCCTTTGTCTCCTGCGCGAAGATCGTCTTCAGCATCGCCGCCACCGCCGTACGCTGCTTGGCCGGGGCATGGGCAAGCGCATTGCGCATCCAGTGAACGCGGCAGCGCTGGTGGGGCGCGTCGAACACCCGACGCGCAGCCGCCCGCAGCCCCTTGTGATCGTCGGCAACGACCAGCTTCACGCCCCGCAGGCCGCGATCGGCCAGCGAGCGGAGAAAGCCGGTCCAGAACGTCTCGGCCTCGGAAGGGCCGGTGGCCACGCCCAGCACCTCACGTTTGCCGTCCTCGTTCACCGCAATGGCCACTATCGCGGCGCGGCTGACAATGCGCCCGCCGTCACGCACCTTCAGGTACGTGGCATCGAGCCAAAGGTAGGGCCACTCGCCCTCCAGCGGCCGCGACAGGAACGCGTTCACCCGCTCATCGATCTCACCGCAGAGCCGGCTGACCTGGCTCTTCGACATGCCGCCAGCGCCCATGGCCTTCACCAGGTCGTCCACCGAGCGCGTCGAGATGCCTTGCACGTAAGCCTCCTGGATCACAGCCACGAGTGCTTTTTCGGCTGTCCGACGCGGTTCAAGAAAGCTCGGCAAGTAGCTTCCCTTCCTCAGCTTCGGGATCTCCAGCGATATCCGTCCGGCGCGGGTGTCCCAGTCCCGCTCGCGGTATCCATTTCGCTGAACCTCACGCGACGGCGAACGCACGCCCTTTGCTACGCCAGTTCTGGTCTCAATCTCCGCTTCCATGATCCGCCTGGCCGCGAAAGCCAGCATCTCGCGCACGAGATCGCCATCGGCCTCCTTTTCAACCAGCTCAAGCAGCGCCATTCTGTCGTCGGTCATCGTCGTCTCCGTTCTTGGTTTCGAGTCTCGCAACCCGAACCTTCTCGAAGATCGACGGCGACCACCAGCGTCACACCCGGCCGCGCGCTACGCTACGCCAAGGGCTTCGCCCGCGGCCTCCTACGCCAACCGCTGGGACACTATCTCTGAAGGCGAGCGCTGGAAAGATAAAAAAATCCTATAGCCGATCCGCGCAACAGAGCCTGTCTCTCAAG
>NZ_CYPR01000241.1 GCF_001408515.1 Jannaschia seosinensis
GGCCGCGCTCTCGGCCCCATTGGGGCGGCGGGCCGGGCGCAGCAGTGTCCCGACGAGCCGGCCTTCGCCGTCGAAGACGACGATCGGCTGGAAGCCGAACTCGTCGTAGAACGCATTGAACAGGCGCAGCTGCTGGTGGCCATGCACCGCGTCAAAGGTATCATCGATATCGAGCACGATCCGGCTTGGGGGGCGCGCAAACGAGTGGCAGTAGAACCGGACCATCTCGCGGCCCATGCGGATCAGGGCGCGGGCGTCGGGCAGGTTTTCCATGCGAGAGATCGTTGGCTGCGAACACAAGGCCGGCCCTGTTTCCGGGCCACGCTCCAGCGCGATCCTGAAGCTGGGATCGTACCGCAGGGCGGTCGCGTCATTGCCGTCTTCATATCCCGCCGCGATCATCATGATCCGGAACCGGATGATGTCGCACAGGCTATGCTGAACTTTCGCCGGGTCACGCGGATCGTGCAGGCAATCTGCGAGCCGCTGCGCCAGACCCGCCCTGCGCTCGATCTCGCGCAGCAGGGTCAGGCCGGCGTCGGAGCTCATGTCGGCGCCGTCAAACCCGAGTAGGACCGGCTTACCGTTAAGGCGTGACAGGCGGGGCGTGGAGCACGTAGACTGGGTCATGGCGGAGGTCGTCCTGCTGAAATCTGAATCTTTGGCGTCGATAACCAATAAATACAGAGTTTTAGACGGTTACGCCACCTCCGCCGCCTTCTCGTGAATTATGCGGGTTAGCAAACTATACGAGCGCACCAGCGTGGTCATCACCACCAACCTGAGCTTCAGCGAGTGGGCGAGCGTCTTCGGTGATGCCAAGATGACCACAGCCTTGCTCGATCGCCTCACCCATCGCTGCCACATCTTGGAGACCGGCAACGACAGCTACCGCTTCAAGGCAAGCTCCGAGACAGCGAAGAAGAAACGGAAGGAGACAGCACCATTGACCCCATCATGAACCAACAACCATAACTACCGGGCGGGTCAGATTTCGGTGACAATGCCGGGTCAGTTCTCAGTGACAGCCAACAGCTTCCCAGCTGACCGCGAGGCCCGGCTTGAGCTGCAACGTCTCGTCCACATCGACCAGCGTGTCGAATACGTGGCGCAGTGCTTCGGCCTGACTCCCGAGCGTCGACCAGTGCGGGTCGATCGAGTCGGGACCTGCGCGCAGGCCGACGACCAGTTCCTGCCCAAAGGCGGCCGGTGCCGCGGCCAGCAGTGCCATTGCGGCAATGCCCGTCCTGAGTGTCTGTCTAAGCATCTTCCCCTCCCGTTTTGTGTTACACCTTCATGTCACACTACGGCGGCATCTTCGCCGGTCCGTCAACCCATGGTCGAAAATATTCGGCTTCGGCCGTAAGCGGCGCCAGAAGATCGTGCTTGAGTGCTGAATTGTTATTCTGCATTGATACGGTATGGGCACTGAACGGGCGGACCCCGATAACACCTTTGCGCGCCTCGCGCGCGCGCTCGACAGGACCTCCTCGGTGCCGGTTTCCGTCCAGCTGCGCGGCGCGCTGGAATACGGAATCGCATCCGGTGACATTCCGCCCGGCACACGATTGCCGTCGGTGCGGCGGCTTGCCGGCCATCTCGGCGTCTCGCCCGTCACCGTGAACAATGTCTACGCGGCCCTGCAAGAGGCAGGGCACGTCCATGGGCGCGTGGGAACGGGGACCTTCGTCGCCGATGACGGCGTCTCTCACCAGCAAGCGAAGTCGCTTCGGGAGGTCGAGCGGGGGATCGCCGAGCTCGTGCGCCTCGGGCAGGAGGCGGGACTGTCGCGGGCGGAGCTGACCTACCGCGTCTCGACGGCTTCGACGCGCCAGGAACATGTGCGCATCCTGATGATCGGTACGTTCCACGACGCCACCGAGGCCTATGCCGAAGATATCCGGCAATACCTCCGTCCCGGCGACGAGATCATCGCTCGCACGACGGAGCAGATGGCGACGCAGCGGGTGGAGGGGGTCGGCCTCGTCGTCGCCCCCCGGACGCTTCGGGTCGAGGCACAGGCGCTTTTCCCGAAACTTCCGGTCGTCGGAGTTACGCTTATCCCGAAGGAGGCGACGCGGGTCGCCCTCGCCGGGATCCCGCCACTGGCTCAAGTCGCGGCGGTCTCGCATTTTCCGGAATTCCTGCCCGCCATGCGCGCCGGCATCATGCGCTTCGCCCCGCACGTCACCCACGTGACCGGCGCGGTCCGCGACGATGACGATCTTCCGTCTCTTCTGGCGCGCGTCGACGTGCTCATTCACTCCACGGGTGCCGAAGACCTGCGGAGCGGTCTGAATTCCCGGCAGAAGGCCATCGAGTACCGGCACACGCCGGACAGCAACTCCATTGAAACCGATCTTCTGCCGGCCATCGATGCCTGCCGCGGTCGGACCCGAGAACAAGAGGGACGGGCATCTTGAGAATTTCACAGGCCAACTGGTTCGAAGTCGAGAAGTACCTGGAGAACGACGACCGCTGTGTGCTGCCGCTCGGCTCGACGGAGCAGCACGCGTATCTCTCCCTGTCGGTGGATTCGATCCTGTCGGAAAAGGTCGCGGCCGACGCCGCCGAACCCTTGGGCGTGCCGGTCTTTCCCGCCGTCGCTTACGGTCTCACGCCGTACTTCATGGCATTCCCCGGCACCGTTTCGCTTAAGCTCGCCACCTATGCCGCGTTCGTCCGCGACATTCTCGACAGCCTCTACGCCACCGGTTTTCGCCGCGTCCTGATCGTCAACGGCCACGGCGGCAACTGCCCGGTCCAGCCTGTCACGATGGAATGGATGGAGGCGCATGAGGGGGCGCGCTGCCGTTTCCACGATTGGTGGAAGGCGCCGAAGACCTGGACCTGCGTGCAGGAGATCGATCCGGTCGCGTCTCATGCGTCGTGGATGGAGAACTTCCCTTGGACCCGTCTCCCCGGCCGCGACCTGCCGTCGGAGCAGAAGCCGTTCGTGCCCTTCGATCGGCTGCGCGACCGCAATGCCGCAGGCGTTCGCGAATTGATCGGCGACGGCAATTACGGCGGCGTCTACATGAAGCCCGACGCCGACACCGAACGCCTCTGGTCCATCGCCGTCGAAGAGACGCGCGACATGCTCCAGGGCGACTGGACATGACCGAGCCGATCCTGATCTGGGGGGCGGGGGCCATCGGCGGCATTCTCGGCGCCTACCTCGCCCGGGCCGGTCATACCGTCCACATGGTCGATATCGTCGAAGACCACGTCCACGTCATGCGTCAGCGGGGGCTCGCGATCGAGGGGCCGGTGGAGGCGTTCACGCAAGTGCTGCCCTCCAGCACGCCCGCCGAGCTGGAGGGCCGGTTTTCCCGCATCATCCTGGCGGTCAAGGCGCACCACACCGAAGGCGCACTCGACATGCTGGTCCCGCATCTCGCGCCCGGCGGCTTCGTGGTATCGGCCCAAAATGGCCTGAACGAGATCGCCATTGCCGAGCGCATTGGTCCACAGAATACGGTCGGCTGCTTCGTCAATTACGGCGCCGACTGGCTGGAGCCCGGCCGCATCCTCTACGGGAACCGCGCCGCCGTGGCGGTGGGCGAACTGGACGGACGGACCGGGGATCGGACGCGCGAGGTTCACGCGCTGCTCCGCGTCGTCGAGCCCGACGCGGTGCTTACCGACAACATCTGGGGCTACCTGTGGGGCAAGCTCGGCTACGGTGCCCTGCTTTTCGCGACCGCCCTCACGCCCCTTTCGATGTCGCACGCCATGGCCCGCCCCGAACACCGCCCGGTCTACGAGGCGCTGGGGCATGAGGTCATGCGCCTTGCCGCCGCGCAGAACATCCGGCCGCTCGGCTTCAACGGTTTCGATCCCGATGCATTCCTTGCCGCCGACCGCGCCGGTATGGCCGCATCGCTCGACGCGATGGTCGAACACAACCGCCACACTGCCAAGACCCATTCCGGCATCTGGCGCGACCTCGCCGTGCGCAAGCGGCGCACCGAGGTGGACGCGCAGGTTGGTCTGCTGGTGGCGCTCGGGCAAAAGCACGGCGACGCGACGCCGACACTGGCGCGCATGGTCGAGCTGATCCACGACATCGAGGCGGGCCGGCGAAAGCAATCGCCGGATCTCGTCGACCTGATGGTGCCCCTGTGCAGCTGAGCCTCGACAATCACGTCTTCGTCGTCACCGGCGCCGCGCAGGGTATCGGCGCCGCCATCGCCGCGTCGCTGGCCGAGGCCGGCGCGACCGTGGCCGCCATCGACATCGACGCGGACGGCCTCACCCGTTTGCAGGATCTTGCCACGACGCATACCGGCAACCTCGGAACTCGCGACGGCGCGCATGCCGCCATCGCTGCCGTCGAGGCCCGGCACGGCCGCATCGATGGTCTCGTGACGGCCGCTGGCGGGGTTCGGGGGCAGGCCGGTCGTCCCATCGAGGAGATCTCGGAGGACGATTGGCGCGCCATCTTCGCCGCCAATGTCGATGCCGCGATGTGGTGCGCGCAGGCCGCAGCTCCCGGCATGAAGGCGCGCGGCTGGGGGCGCATCGTCACGATATCTTCCGGCGCGGGCTTGCGGCCAAGCCTCACCGGCATTCAGGCCTATGCCGCGGCCAAGCATGCGCTGGTGGGGCTGACCCGGCAGCTTGCGCTGGAGTTCGGTCCGCACGGTGTGACCGTGAATTCCGTGGCGCCGGGTTTCATCCTGTCGAACCCCGCGACCGAACGCCAATGGGAGGCATTCGGCGAGACGCGGCAGAAGCAGATCGTGCAGGGCATCCACATGCGCCGCCTCGGCCGGTCGGAAGATATCGCGGATGCGGTGACGTTCCTCGCCTCCGACCGCGCAAGCTGGATCACGGGGCAAATCCTGTCCGTGGATGGAGGACATGCATGACCCAACCGCATGAATGGGATGAGGTGACCTGGCGCAATCTCGTGAACCAGGTCCGCGCCGGTCGCAACCTCAAGCCCGCCGCATGGCCGGGCGGGGCGCGCTGTGCCGTGGCGCTGTCATTCGACAGCGACCACGAGACCAACGAACTGCGCGACGGGGGCCTGTCGCCCGCACGCCTGTCCTGGGGTGAATTCGGCGCCCGCCGCGGCATCCCGCGCATCCGCGCCGCCCTCGACCGTCACGGCTACAAGGCGAGCTTCTTCGTCCCGGCCGTCTCCGGTCTCCTCCACCCCGAGGAGCAGCGTGAACTGACGCAGGACGGCCACGAGATCGGTCTGCATGGCTGGATCCACGAGGTGAATTCCCGCCTCGATGCCGCGACGGAGCGGGACCTGATGTTCCGGGCCTCGGATACGATCGCGCAGATCACGGGCGTGCGGCCGGTCGGGATGCGTACGCCGTCCTGGGATTACAGCCCCCACACGCTGTCCATCGCGCGCGAGCTTGGCCTCCTCTACGATAGTTCGCTGTTTGCCGATGACGATCCCTATGAGATCGTCGCCGACGGCGAACCGACCGGGATCGTCGAACTGCCCGTGGAGTGGATCCGTGACGACGCCGTCTACTTCATGATGAACCGCTTCGGCGCACAGCGCCCCTACACCCCGCCCGAAGCCGTCCTCGACATCTTCACGCGCGAGTTCGAGGGTGCCTATGCCGAGGGCGGATTGTTCCTCCTGACCATGCACCCGCATGTCATCGGGTATCGAAGCCGCATGTTCATCCTCGAAGAACTCCTCGCGCGAATCGCCGCGAAGGGGGATTGCTGGGTGGCCACTCACGCAGATGTCGCGCGCCACTGTGCCCGCGCGGCGGAAATGAAAGGAAAGACATGACCTACGCTCTTGCCGTCCATGGCGGTGCCGGAACCATCCTGAAGTCGAAGATGACGCCCGAGCTGGAGGCCGCTTACCACGCCGGCCTCGCGCGTGCGCTCGAGGCCGGGCAAGTCATCCTCGAGGAGGGCGGTTCCGCGCTCGACGCCGCGACGGCCGCGGTCTGCGTGCTGGAGGACGAGCCGCTTTTCAACGCCGGCCGCGGCGCCGTCTTCACCGCTGACGGCAAGCAGGAGATGGACGCCGCCGTCATGAGCGGTGCCGACCGTCGCGCCGGCGCCGTCGCCGGTCTCTTCGGGCCCCGCAACCCCATCCGCGCCGCCCGCGCAGTCATGGAGCGGACGGAGCATGTCATGCTGATCGGTGAAAATGCGCTGCGCGTGGCGCGCGGGGCCGGCCTGCCGTTCGAAGAGGAGGCCTATTTCTTCACGCAAGGGCGCTGGGATGCCCTTCAGGAGACGCTCGAAATGCGTGCGAAGGGTGAGGAGAACGACGATCCCGCCCGCCGCCACGGCACTGTCGGGGCGGTGGCCCGCGATCGCGATGGCCACCTCGCGGCCGCGACTTCCACCGGCGGCATGACCGCCAAGTCGCCCGGACGTGTCGGGGATTCCCCCCTGATCGGGGCGGGCACGTATGCCGACGACGCGACCTGCGCCGTGTCCGGCACGGGGCACGGCGAAATCTTCACACGATGGACCGCTGCGGCCGAGATAAGCGCGCGCATGCGACATCTCGGAGAATCTGTCGAACAGGCGGCGGAGCATGTGGTCATGCATGACCTCGCGCCGAACGACGGCTCGGGGGGCGTGATTGCCATCGATGCAGCCGGCCACATCGCGATGCCCTTCAATTGCGAAGGCATGTACCGTGGCGCAGTCGGCAGCGACCTTGAGCTTCTCACGTCAATCTACCGCTAAACCACAAGGCTGCCGCCGTTGCTGAGACGTCCGAAAGCCGCGGCGGCATCCGGCCCGAACGGGCTCTGTTGCTCGGCAACGGCAACTTGGACCTCTTGGTGGGGAAGGCTGAAGGGCGCCGGTGTTGATGATGTGCCCACCCCCGACTGCGATAATCTCCGACTTGGCCGCTCTCCTGTACAGGCCGCTGCAGACCCGCCTTGGCCCGCCGATGCCGTCGGTCGGCGGTCACATCATCAAGTCCTTCCGATCCTGTGGTCTTCTTGCTGGAAGCACCCTGTGCAGAGACGTCTCTATCCGCGCAAAAGCGGAACCCTTCCATGCTGTCCCCTTGGGCCTCCAGGACGGGAAAATAGATAAGAACGGTGGTCCAGCGAAAAGGTCTGCGACGCCCACCGAAGGCGGGCGCATCAGGCATAGGGTCGGACCATGCGGAGTGTGCGTCGCCCTCCGGATCTCTCTGCGCGGCTCTTCGACGGCCGGGAAGGACGTTCTGCACTTCTCCCCAGTCACTACCTGCGCATGCCTCCCCGGCGCCGGCCAAGGGGGTGGGGCCGGCCTGCTGCTTCACTGAGGAACGATTCCCCAGCCGTCATCGCACATGACGGCACCGGAGGCCGCATGGTGCTCTCAGCGCCGTCTGCCGCAATCCGGCCCTTCACGAGAGGGGATTGGATGGCCGGCCCAAAAGACACGCCGGGAATAAATGACAAAGGCAGGAGGACATCGGCCCCGGCCATAGGCTGACCCTTCAGACACGGAAATCTTCATGTCCGAAGAACAACGTCTCTCCGACGCCCGCAATTTCATCGCCAACTGCGATGCGGCTCCGCTCGGTTTTTTTCCCGGTGAGCGCTGGGGCGCACTGGTCCACGCGGCGGAATTTCGCGCCGGAGAAAAATAAACGGCTCGCCCTCGATGCGATGGATGCCCTGTCCGGTATCGCGCGCTCTCACGGCGCAACGGGTATCAACTCGACGGTTTGATCGTCATCCTGTCGCTCGAGGCAGACTACACGACTCCCACCCGCAGCCGTCTCGGGACGACGAGATTTCGGGCGACGAGAGGCGTTTCGGGACCGGACCGCATCCATCGTCGGACCTCATCGAAGCCGGTCCGGAACCAGGATTTCGAGCAGTATCCGTGCTTCTTCCGGGCGGGGTATTTGTGTCCCATGAGCTGGGCTGCAGCACGGCAGATGAGGGCGATGGCAATAGCGGTTATGGCGATGAGCAGAGACAACCTGGACGCG
>NZ_CYPR01000242.1 GCF_001408515.1 Jannaschia seosinensis
GTAACCGCCCGGTTGGGGCCGCCTTCTTGAGCTGATCGGCAGATCTTAATCAACGTCGCTATTGGCGTCGTTACCGACGTCGTCTGTGGCGGAGGTTGGGATGCGGCACGAGATCGTCCTGGGTGCGGAGCGTCGGCGGCGCTGGTCGGATGAAGCGAAGCTCGAGATCCTGGGAGAAGTCGGCGTTGACGGATGGACGGTGTCCGACGTTGCGCGACACCACGACCTGACCCGTCAGCATGTCTACCAGTGGCGGCGCGAACTGAGACGGAAGGGGCTGTGGCCGGATCCAGGTGGCGCGACCTTTCTGCCCGTGGAGATGGCTGCGGTCCCAGAAGAGACTGTGCGTGTTGAGGCAGGCGCGGCCCGGCGGGCGGAAATCGCGGTGATCCTGCGGAACGGCCGCGAGTTGCGCTGCGAGCCCGGGATCGAGGAGGCGATGCTGACGCGTCTGATCCGAGCGGTTGAGACAGCATGATCGGCCCGGGAACCGGAGTGCGGGTGTACCTGGCCTGTGGCGTCACGGACATGAGGAAGGGCATCGCCGGATTGGCCATGCTGGCGCAGGATGTCCTGCGGCAGAAACCGTCAGGCGGCGCCGTCTTCGCCTTTCGTGGACGTCGCGGTGATCGCATCAAGCTGTTGTACTGGGACGGCCAAGGCTTCTGCCTGTATTACAAGGTTCTGGAGCGTGGCCGCTTCCCTTGGCCCTCTGCGGCCGACGGCACTGCACGACTTACCGCAGCGCAGTTGGCCATGCTCTGGGAAGGCATCGACTGGCGACGACCGAACTGGGGCGCACCACCGGCCCGCGTCGGTTGATATACTGCTCTGGAAGCCCTTGTTTTTATGGCGTTCGGTGGCATGGGCTGCTATGAATGCGCATGTCGCAAGCGCCCGCAGATCTCCCGAACGACCCTGCCATTTTGAAGGCGATGATCGCCGCGTTGCAGGCTGATAACGCGAAGATGTCCGCAACCCTGCGCGCCCACGACCTGCTTGTGCAGGCGTTGCGCGTCAGGATCGCCAAGCTGAAGAAACAGAAGTTCGGCGCCAGCTCCGAGAAGATCGAGCGCGAGATCGAACAACTCGAACTGGCACTCGAAGACCTGATGATCGCCAAGGCCGAGGCGAACGACGCGCCGCCTGAGGAAGACGAGGCCCTGGAGCATGGCCCGCTGCCGGATCAAGAGATCGAAGCCGCGCCGGAGAAGAAGCAGCGCCGCCGCCCCCGCGTCTCGGAGGACACGCCGCGCGAGCGCCGAGAACTCGATCCCGGAGACGCCTGTCCCGATTGTGGCGGCGACCTGCGTGTGGTCGGCGAGGACGTCAGCGAGTTGCTCGACATGATCGCGGCCCAGATCAAGGTGATCGAGATCGCCAGGGTGAAGAAGTCCTGCCGCCGCTGCGAGCGCATGGTGCAGGAACCCGCCCCCAGCCGACCGATCCCGCGCAGCATGGCAGGGCCCAGCCTGCTGGCCTTCATCCTCGTCTCCAAGTTCGACGACCACATCCCGCTCTATCGCCTGAACGAGATCTTTGCCCGGATGGGCGCCGACGTTCCGGATTCCACGATGGTCGATTGGTGCGGCGGTGCGATGAAGGCCCTGAGCCCGCTCATCGAAAAGATCGAGGCCGACGTGATGTCGAGTTCGATCCTGCACGCCGATGATACGCCCATCCGTGTGCTCGACCGGTCCCGCAAGGACAAGGGCCTTGGAAAGGGTGTGAAGCAGGGCCGGATCTGGGCCTATGTCCGGGATCAGAGGCCATGGTCAGGTGCGGCGCCCCCGGGCGTCGTCTACTACTTCTCACCGGATCGGAAGGGTGAGCATCCACGTGGCCATCTCGCGAAGTCGGGCGGCATTCTGCAGGCCGATGCCTATGCGGGCTTCAAAGAGCTGTATGAGACGCGCGCGGACGACACGCAGCAGTTCCGCGAGGCCGCCTGCTGGGCACACCTGCGGCGCGACTTCCATGACGTGTGGACGTCCGACAAGTCCCAGATTGCCCGTGAGGCTCTCGACCGTATCGGCAAGCTCTACGACATCGAGCGTGAGATCGCCGGGCAGCCTGCCGAGGTACGGCTTGCCGCTCGCGAGAAGTACAGCGCTGACAAGATCGCCGCCTTCAAGGTCTGGGCCGAGCAGCAGCTATCCCGGATCCCGGGCAAGAGTGATCTCGCCAAGGCCTTCCGTTACGCTCTCAACCGCTGGACCTCCTTCACCCTCTTCCTCGAGGACGGCCGCGTTGCCATCGACAACAATGCCGCCGAGCGCGCCATGCGCCCAGTGGGTGTTGGAAGGAAGAACTGGCTATTTGCCGGATCGGACACGGGTGGCGAAACCATGGCGCGGGCGATGACGCTCATAGAGAGCGCGAAGATGAACGGCCTCGATCCCCAAGCCTACCTCGCCGACATCCTCGACCGCATCCACGATCACAAGAACAACCGCCTCGTCGAGTTGCTGCCCTGGAACTGGACGCCAAAAGCCGCCGGAACCACGCAGAGCGAAGCTGCCTGAAATTACAAGGCGGTCAGAACCGGGCGCTTACGAGCGAACTTATCGGTTTGGTCCAGCGACCCTGCCACTTGACAACGAAGCATATAGCGAGCGTGTTTTTACCGCCACAGCGGACGGTCTCCGCCCTTGGCGTCCCGCGCACCTCCGCGCTCGAAAGACCTCTGACGGACTAACTATCGAGTGGGTGCGGCGAGCTCGTCACAACAGCGCCCTCTGGCATGAAGTTGATGTTCCGCTCGGAGAAGATCGCGAGCAGTATCTTGTTCGACTCAATGGAACAGGTGACAGTACGCTTGCTGAGTGGGTTGTTTCAGAACCACACATCGTCCTAAGTGGTGAGAGATTCGAGCGACTTAAGACGCGAGCAGAAAGCGTCACTGTAGCGCAGATGTCAAGCCAAGTAGGGCCGGGAGAATTTGCCGTCTTACAAATTTGATGGGGTCATGTTGGTCTTCGCTTCGGATCTGCACTAGTTCTCAGTAAACGAAGCGAAGACGAGACTATGCAATGTCAGATGTGCCTTCAAAAGCCGAAGTTTTGGCTGTCGATCCAGTCTGGAGCAGGATCCATGAGGAGGCGGAAGACGTGCTTGCGCACGAACCTGCCATGGGCTGTGTTTTACACTCATCGGTTTTTCAAGTGGGTAGTCTTAAAGATGCGCTTGCCTATCGGTTTGCACACAAACTAACAACTTCCGAGGTGTCGGAGCAGGCGTTAAAGGAACTTGCCGGGTTTGCGTACGCGGACGATCCTGATCTCGAGTTCGCAGCACGTGCGGATATGGTGGCGACCTTAGAGCGTGACCCTGCTTGTGATACGTTGCTGCAGCCACTTCTTTATTTCAAAGGCTTTCAGGCTGTTCAGGCGTATCGCATCGCGCATTGGCTGTGGATGAAGGGTCGTCGGCACTTAGCGTACTTCATTCAAGCGCGGATAAGCGAACTGTTTGGGGTTGATATCCATCCTGGCGCCAGCGTCGGCAAGGGGATCATGATTGATCACGCGCATTCCATCGTCATTGGTGAAACCGCCGTCGTCGGCGATAACGTTTCTCTTTTACACTCAGTGACACTTGGTGGAACAGGAAAACAACACGATGATCGGCATCCGAAAATCGGGGACGGAGTCCTGATCGGAGCGGGAGCGAAGGTTCTCGGTAATGTAACGATCGGCCACTGTTCGCGCGTTGCTGCTGGATCGGTCGTTTTGACGGATGTACCGTCAAATAAGACGGTTGCTGGTGTGCCAGCACGGATCGTTGGAGAAGCGGGCTGTGCGCAGCCATCTTCCACCATGAACCAACTCCTTTCAGCGAGCGGGGCGAATGAATGAATTTCGCCTCACTATCTACGCAAGCATAGTGATTGGATTTTCTAAATTGTCCGCTAGTGCTTTTAGGAACTGCGCTCCGAGCGCCCCGTCGATCACACGGTGATCGACACTCAATGTCACAGACATCACTGTGGCTGCAGTTATCTCGCCTTCCAAACCAATAATAGGTTTTTTGATGCCTGCACCGACCGCCAATATGGAGCCGTGAGGTGGGTTGATTACTGCGTCAAAATTGTCGATACCGAACATTCCAAGATTTGAAATTGCGAAACTGCCGCCCTGATATTCATGCGGGGCGAGCTTTCGATCGCGCGCGCGACTGGCGAGATCTTTCATTTCCATTGAAAGCGCAGAGAGTGATTTAAGGTGGGCATTTTTAAGGACTGGTGTAAATAGACCACCTTCAATCGCGACTGCTACGGCCACATCTGACGGCGTCAGCCTGAGGATCCGATCATTCGCCCAGACGGCGTTTGCGTCGGGAACCTGCTGAAGTGCGTTCGCGCCGGACTTAATGATGAAATCATTAACTGACAGCTTTACCCCACGGCTTTCGAGCTGCTTGTTTAATTCCCCGCGGAACTTCAGAAGTGCATCGAGCCTGATGTCTCGGCGCAAGTAGAAGTGAGGAATTGTCTGCTTTGCTTCAGTTAAGCGTGCCGCAATTGTCTTGCGCATCCCGTCGAGCTTGACCTCGTCAAAGTCCCGACCCTCATACATACTCCGTACCTGATCGGCGCTCAATCCGGAGGGCATGGCGGGCTTTTGACCTGCGGTTTCTGGTGCGACAGCACCGCTTCCAATGTCAGCGGAGGAAGCTGTTTGTTCGGAGCGTGGCTCATACGCCTCTACATCGGCCTTGGTTATCCGACCACGGGGGCCTGAACCTCGGACTTCAAACAGATCGATATCGCGCTCGTTGGCAATCCGCCGTGCGACTGGTGTCACGAAAATCCGCCTGCTCTTAGCCGCACTTTCTGGTTCGTTTTGGGGCCTCTCTTCCTGCACAGGAACCGGATCTTTTGTTCCACCCTCTCGACCGTATCCCTTAGCAGGCTCGGTTGCATCGCTCGCCTCAGCCGGCGCGGCATGACTGGAGCCGTCAACGCTGGAGACCTTGGCGTCATCTACGCTTTCCCCTTCTTCGAGCAGGATTGCAATTGGCGAGTTGACCTTCACGCCTTCCGTGCCCTCAGAAATGAGTATCTTGCCAACGATGCCCTCGTCTACCGCCTCGAATTCCATTGTGGCTTTGTCAGTCTCAATCTCCGCAAGAAGGTCTCCAGACGCGACCGTGTCTCCCTCTTTCACTAGCCACTTGGCGAGCGTCCCTTCCTCCATAGTTGGGGATAGGGCGGGCATAAGGATCTCGATTGCCATTTCGATTGGTCTCCTGCAATTCCACTCCCGGATAAGCGATTACCGGTGGGATTCTGTTTGCGCTACTTTGGACTCTCAAACACGAAGTTCTTTAAGCCTTATACCAGCATGACGCTGCACTGACGGATCACGGAGGAAAGCCGAACTTGGGCACAACTCGATAGGTCCACTCGCGCCGACTTCTTTTATCAAGCTGACTGCCTTAAAATTCTCACCGAATTGACCTTCCCAAGCATTGGGATTTAGATTCAGCGATAAGTCACTTCATGCACTGCGTTCATGACCTCTTCAGTAGTCACCAAGGCCAACTTTTCCAAGTTTGCTGCGTAAGGCATTGGCACATCTTTCCCCGTGCATGTCACCACAGGTCCATCAAGATGATCAAAGGCGCGCTGCATGATGGTCGATGCCATGTGGTCCGAAAAGCTCGCAACGGGAAAGCCTTCTTCAACCAGGACGCACCGGTTCGTCTTCTGGACTGAAGCCAGAACCGTATCATAATCGACCGGTCGCAAGGTTCTAAGGTCGATAACTTCGGCCTCAATTCCTTCGGCTGCCAACTTCTCGGCTGCGTCCAGTGCGTAGGTCATTCCGATGCCCCAACTGACGATAGTCACGTCCGACCCCTCGCGCCAGATCCGGGCCTTGCCGAACGGCACGGTAAAATCATCAATCTTCGGAACGTCGAAGGATTTTCCGTAGAGAATTTCGTTTTCAAGGAAGATCACCGGGTTCGGGTCCCTGATCGCCGATTTAAGCAAGCCTTTCGCGTCGGAGGCCGAGTAGGGCATCACAACCTTTAGACCCGGGACCGAAGCGTACCAAGCCGCGTAATCCTGGCTATGCTGGGCAGCGACCCGAGCCGCAGCGCCGTTCGGCCCACGGAACACCATCGGGCATCCCATTTGCCCGCCGGACATATAAAGCGTCTTGGCCGCGGAATTGATTATCTGGTCAATCGCCTGCATGGCGAAGTTGAAGGTCATGAATTCCACGATGGGTTTCAGCCCGCCAAAGGCGGCGCCGACGCCGATGCCGGTGAACCCGTGCTCGGTAATCGGCGTGTCGACAACACGCTTGGCTCCGAACTCGTCGAGCAAACCTTGGCTGATCTTGTAGGCGCCCTGATATTCGGCGACTTCCTCACCCATGAGGAACACGGCCTCGTCGCGCCGCATCTCTTCGGCCATCGCGTCACGCAACGCTTCGCGAACCGTCTGCTTTACCAGTTCCGTCCCTTCGGGCCAGTCGGGCGAAGCTTTCGATTTTGGCGCTTCTACATCGGCCGGAGCGGCAGTCGCGGCAGGGGCAGGATCGGCGCGACCTTCCTCGCCACCCAACGGCTCCGGGATCGGGGTTTCGGAAGACGAGACCTCCACATCATCCGCAGATTCACCCTCGCCGAGCAGGAGGGCGATCGGCGCGTTGACCTTGACGCCTTCGGTGCCCTCTTCGACGAGGATCTTCCCAATTGTTCCCTCGTCCACAGCCTCGAATTCCATCGTGGCCTTGTCAGTCTCGATTTCCGCTAGAATATCTCCGGAGGACACTTCATCGCCCTCCTTCACGAGCCACTTGGCCAGCGTCCCTTCCTCCATGGTGGGGGACAGGGCGGGCATCAGGATTTCGGTCGCCATTACACCGCCTCCTGCGGGATCTCTTTCGCATAGATGTCGGTCCACAACTCGGCCACATCGGGTTCCGGGCTCTCCTTCGCGAACTCGGCGGCGGCGTTGACCACGTCCTTGATCTCCTTGTCCACGCTCTTGAGCTCCTCCTCCGAGGCGTGATCGCCCGTCAGGAGCATCTGGCGCACCATCTCGATGGCATCACGCTCCTCACGCATCTTCTGGACCTCGTCCCGGGTCCGGTATTTGGCCGGATCGGACATTGAATGCCCGCGATAGCGGTAGGTTTTGATCTCAAGAATATACGGCCCCTTGCCCGCGCGGCAGTAGGCCACCGCCTTTTCACCGGCGGCCCTGACGGCGAGCACGTCCATCCCGTCAACCTCCTCGCCCTCGATCCCGTACGCGGCGCCCCGCTCCCAATAGGAGGGCGATTTCGTCGACCGCTTCGTCGACGTCCCCATGGCGTACTGATTGTTCTCGATCACGAACACGACCGGCAGGTCCCAGAGCTCGGCCATGTTGTAGGCCTCGTAGACCTGACCTTGGTTCGCGGCCCCGTCGCCGAAATAGGTGAAGGTGACGTTGTCGTTGCCCTTGTACTTGTCGGCAAAGGCCAGACCCGCACCGATCGGAACCTGTGCGCCAACGATGCCATGCCCGCCGTAGAAATGCTTCTCCTTGGAGAACATGTGCATCGAGCCGCCCTTGCCTTTGGAGTAGCCTCCCTCCCGGCCGGTCAACTCTGCCATGACGCCGTTCGGGTCCATCCCACAGGCGAGCATATGGCCGTGGTCGCGATAGGACGTGACGCGCTTGTCGCCTTCCTTTGCCGCCGCCTCGAGCCCGACGACAACCGCCTCCTGGCCGATGTAAAGGTGGCAGAAGCCGCCGATCAGGCCCATGCCGTAAAGCTGTCCCGCCTTCTCCTCGAAGCGGCGGATCAACAACATATCACGGTAGTATTGTAGCAGTTCGTCCTTCGAGACGTTCGGATTCGACTTGGTCGCGGTCTTCCTCGTGGCCATCCGGGCGGCTCCTCGGTCACTTGATCGTTTAACGTTGAACTACCCTGCCATGCAATCCTGTCGAGGGGGAAAGGTCAACCGAGTGCGAACGAATTCGCGCGTGCTATTCGACGATGATCTCGTCGACCCGCGCCATGCCCAGAACAAGGCGCGCTCGTTCGTCGAGAAGGTCGAGGTCAAGATACTCATCCGACAGCCGGCGCGTACGGTCCCGCATCCGGGCCGCCTCATTCGCAAGAAAGGCCAATTCCGCCTGCAACGCCTCGCGCTCCGCCTCCAGTTCAACACGCCGGAACACGCCGTATTCGCCTTGGACGGCGGCAAAGACGAAATATCCTGCAAAACAGATCAAGGCGAAGGGAAGGGCGAGGCCGTAGCTGGCGCGGCGATTGCGGGAATTCATTTCGTGTCCTGCGTCAAGGCCCTCTTCCGGCGCGATGCTACCGCAATCCGCGCCGGCATTTCACCACATCAACTGGCATCCCACAAAAACTCGTCGAAAAACGGGCTTTCTGCGTCACACTCAACGGGTGCCGGAGCCCCCGGCGGAGCGCCACAATGCAGCGCCCCTCCGGACGGATTGCTCAACCGGCCACAGATGCCGCCCGGATGCTCTCGATCGTATCGGCCAGCTTTGCCTCGAACTCCGCGTCGTCCTGATCGGCCGACAGGCCTTCTGTCAGCGCGCGGCTGAAGCTCGCGATCATGCTGCCGTTGCGCGCAAGCCGCTCAGTCGCCTCGTCCTGTGAATAACCGCCCGATAACGCCACGACACGCATTACGCGCGGATGCTCGGCGAGCGGGCGATAGAAATCGTCCTCCTCCGGCAGCGTCAGCTTCAGCATGACCTCCGATCCGCCGGGCATGCGGTCCAGCGCATCGAGGATCGCCCTGCGCAGCATCTCCTCTGCCTCCGCCTTGTCGGAAATGGAAATCGTCACCTCCGGCTCCAAGATGGGCACCATGTCATGCGACAGGACCTGCGCCCCGACCTCGAACTGCTGCTTGACGGCAGATTCGATGCCCGCGGCGTTGGCGGCGTTGATGACGGACCGCTCCTTGGTGCCGAACACGCCTTTCTCGCGCGCACGCTCCAAGGTCGCATCAAGTCCTGCGATCGGCTTCATCAGCTGAACGCCATCCGTCTCGTCGGCCAGCCCCTTGTCGATCTTGAGGAAGGGAACCACGCCCTTCTTTTCCCAAAGGTACTGGGCCGCGGGAACACCTTCGAAGTCGCGATCCATCGTCTGCTCGAAGAGGATCGCGCCGATCACCTTGTCGCCGGTGAAGGAGGGGGCGCGCACGATCCGGGCGCGCATCTCGTGGATCAGGTCGAACATCTCCTCCTCGGAAGAATAGGCGTCCTCGGATACGCCATAGAGCCGCAGCGCCTTAGGCGTGGATCCGCCCGACTGGTCGAGCGCGGCAATGAAGCCCTGTCCGTCACGAATCTTCGCGGCCTTGTCCTGATCCATTCCCGTATCCTCCAACTTTCATCTGCGCCCTCAGGTAGAACGCACCGGATCCCCTGCCAACCCGTCGGTTGCGCTAACGCTTACGCCTCCAGCGCCGCCACACCCGGCAGGGTCTTGCCCTCCATCCATTCCAGGAACGCGCCCCCGGCGGTGGAGATATAGGTGAAGTCGTCGGCCACTCCGGCATGACGCAGGGCCGAAACGGTGTCGCCCCCACCCGCGACGGAGATCAGGTCACCCGCCGCCGTCCGCTTGGCGGCATGGCGCGCAGCGGCGGTCGTGGCGGCATCGAAGGGCGTCATCTCGAACGCGCCAAGCGGTCCGTTCCAGACCAGCGTCGCGCAACCGTCCAGCACCGTTTCGATATGCGCGACCGAGTCCGGACCCGCATCGAGAATCATCCAGCCCTCGGGCACGTCCTCGACCTTCAACGTTCGGGTAGGCGGATCGGCGCGGAACTCCTCGGCCACCACCACGTCGCGCGGCAGCAGGATCGCGCATCCCGCAGCCTCGGCCTTAGCGGCGATCTCGCGCGCCGTATCCAGCAGGTCATGCTCGCAAAGGGATTTCGCCACGTTGATTCCTTGGGCGGCGAGGAACGTGTTCGCCATGCCGCCGCCGATGATCAGGTGCTGCACCCGCTCCACGAGGTTGCCTAGCAGGTCGAGCTTCGTCGAAACCTTCGCCCCGCCCACCACGGCCGCGACCGGGGGCTTGGGCGAACCGAGCGCGGCCTCCAGCGCCTTCAACTCGGCCTCCATCGACCGCCCGGCACAGGCCGGCAGAAGCTTCGCCAAAGCATGCGTCGAGGCATGCGCCCGGTGCGCCGCGGAAAACGCGTCGTTGCAATAGATGTCGCCGACCGAAGCCAGCCGCTGCGCGAAGCCCGCATCGTCGGCCTCCTCGCCGGGATTGAAGCGCAGATTTTCGAACAGCAGGACATCGCCCGCAACCATCGCCGAGACCGCCTCGCCGTACTTTCCGTCCGCGAACCCAACCTCCACGCCGAGCACGTCCGACATGGCCGGAACGATCTGGCGCAGCGACATCTCGGGCACGACCTTTCCCTTCGGCCGGCCGAAATGTGCCAGCAAGACGACCTTCGCCCCCGCATCGCGGAGGTCGCGGATCGTCGGTGCGACCCGTTCGATCCGCGTCGTATCGGTCACGCGCCCGTCCTCGACCGGCACGTTCACGTCCACCCGGGTCAGAACGACCTTGCCGGCCAAATCCATGTCATCGAGAGTCTTGAAGGCCATCGCGTCTTTTACCCCAAATTGTGAAAAGGGGGCCCCGAAAGACCCCCGTTTTGTCAGTTCAGATCAGCTTGCCCATGGCGACGGCGGTATCCGCCATCCGGTTCGAGAAGCCCCACTCGTTGTCGTACCACGACAGGATTCGGCACAGCTTGCCGCCTTCCATCACCTTGGTCTGGTCCATGTGGAAGACCGAGGAATGGGGGTCGTGATTAAAGTCGCTGCTCACGAGCTTCTTGTCAGTATAGCCGAGGACGCCCTTCAGCGGCCCGTCGGCAGCTTCGCGGATCGCGGCGTTGATCTCCTCGACGCTGGTGTCGCGCGCGGCGGTAAAGGTCAGATCCACAACGGAAACGTTCGGCGTCGGAACACGGATCGCCACACCGTCGAGCTTGCCGTTCAGGTTCGGCAGCACGAGACCCACGGCCTTGGCGGCCCCGGTCGAGGTCGGGATCATCGAAAGCGCGGCGGCGCGGGAGCGGTAGAGATCCTTGTGCATCGTGTCGAGCGTCGGCTGGTCACCCGTGTAGGAGTGGATCGTCGTCATGAATCCACGCTCGATCCCGATCGCGGCGTCGAGCACATGCGCCACCGGCGCAAGGCAGTTCGTCGTGCACGACGCGTTCGACACGATAAGGTCTTCGGCCGTCAGGGAATCGTGGTTCACGCCGTAGACGATCGTCTTCTCGCCCTGCGTCGGGTTAGACAGCGGCGCCGACACGAGAACCCGCGAGGCGCCGTTTTCGAGATGCGCCTTCGCCTTCTCGGGCGAGGTGAAGATGCCGGTGCATTCCAGGACGATATCCACGTCGCCCCAGGGCAGGTCGGCCGGGTTGCGCTCCGCCGAGACCTTGATGCGGCCACGGCCCACGTCGATCCAGTCGTCGCCCGTTTTCACTTCGACCGGAAAGCGGCCGTGCACGCTGTCGTATTGCAGCAGGTGCGCATTGGTCTCGACCGGACCGAGATCGTTGATCGCAATGACTTCGATGTCGTTGCGCCCGCTTTCGATGATGCTGCGCAGCACGTTGCGACCAATGCGACCGAAGCCGTTGATTGCGACCTTGACCATGGGAGACCTCCGGATACGAAAATGTTTTCTGGGATGCGACATAGCGCGCATTTCCATGCCGCAAGGCGCTATCACGCCGCCATCGCGGGTGGCAACCGGACGCAGCGTCAGCGCAAGATCGCGATGCCCTCGATCAGGCCGATCACCCGCCGCCCGAGAAATGTTTCCGCCGCCTCCTCGTTCAGCAGCACATCGGCCGCGGACCCTGCCAGTAGGAGCAGGAGGATCAGGTCGGTCGCGGTCGCCGTACGCGGATCCACAAGCTTCCGCCTGTCTCGCGCAACCCCGCGCGTTGACCGCCCGGCCCGGAGGCTAGATCGTGGCGCATGCAAGCAGCGGAATCGGGCGGAACATGAGCGGACTTCTGGCACTACTCGACGACGTGGCGGCCATCGCCAAGGTCGCGTCGGCTTCGATCGACGATATCGCGGGGCAGGCGGCCAAGGCCGGAGCCAAGGCCGCGGGTGCGGTGATCGACGACGCGGCGGTGACGCCGAAATACGTACACGGTTTCCAGGCCGCGCGCGAATTGCCGATCGTGTGGAAGATCGCGCGCGCATCCGCGTTCAACAAGATCGTGATCCTCTTGCCGATCGCCATGCTGCTATCGGCCTTCGCGCCTTTCCTGATCCCGATCTTCCTGCTGCTGGGGGGGCTCTATCTCTGCTTTGAAGGGGCGGAGAAGGTCTATCATTGGCTGGTGCCGCACGACACGCTGTCGAAGATCGACCCGGTCACGACGCCTCTCGAAGCGACACACCTCGAGGAGAAGCGCGTCAAAGGCGCGATCAAGACCGACTTCATTCTCTCCGCCGAGATCATGACGATCGTGCTGTCCAACATCGACGCAGGCTCCCCCATCTGGATGGAGGCGGCGGTGCTGGGTTTGGCGGCGCTGGCGATCACGGCGGCCGTATACGGTGCGGTCGCGCTGATCGTGAAGGCCGACGATATGGGGCTCGCCTTGGCCGAGAATGCGCGGTTGGAGCCGACACGCAGGATCGGCCGTGCCATCGTGACGGGCATGCCCGGCTTTCTGAAGCTGCTGACGATCGTCGGAACGGCTGCGATGATCTGGGTCGGCGGGAACATCGTGGTTCATGCCGTGGGTGAAATGATCTGGCACGGGCCCTACGATCTGATCCACGATATCGCCATCGGCGCGGCCGCGCTCGCTCCGGCCGCGCATGGCTTCGTGGGATGGTTGGTAACGGCCGCACTGGACGGAATTTTGGGGCTGGCGATCGGCTTCGCGCTGATCCCCGTGGTCGGGGCCGTCAGCCATCTACGCGGCGGGCCTGCGGCGGAACACTGAGCCCGGATGGGGCAGGGGGCGCGGCGGTATTCCGCCGCGCCCCGAGGCGTCAAAGCATCTCGCGCGCCGCTTTGGCGACCGCATCGGCGGTGATGCCGAAATGCTTGTAGAGTTCCGGATAGGGCGCGGATGCTCCGAAATCGTTCATGCCGACAAAGGCGCCCTTGTCGCGCTTGCCCCGTTCGCCCACCAGCCAACGATCCCAGCCGAGCCGGGCTCCCGCCTCGACGGCCACGCGGACGGGCCCCGCAGGCAGCACCTTCTTGCGGTAACGCTCCTCCTGCGCCTCGAACAGCTCCCAGCAAGGCATGGAGACGACGCGCGTGCCGATCCCGTCGGCTTCCAGCTTCTCGCGGGCCTCCATGGCGATGGCGACCTCCGATCCGGTCGCCATGAGGATGACCATCCGCTTGCCGGTCGCCTCGGCGAGGATATAGGCGCCCTGCGCCACGAGGTTCTTGTTGGTGTGCTCCTTGCGCAGCGTCGGCAGGCCCTGACGCGTCAGCGACAGGATCGACGGCGTCCGCTCGGAAGTCAGCGCCAGCTCCCACGCCTCGGCCGTCTCGACCGTGTCGCAGGGCCGGAACACGTTTGTGTTGGGCGTCGCGCGGCACATGGCCAGATGTTCGACCGGCTGGTGCGTCGGCCCGTCCTCGCCCAGACCGATGGAATCGTGCGTCATCACATAGGTCACCGGCAGGCCCATCAGCGCCGACAGCCGCATCGCCGGGCGGGCATAGTCGGTGAAGCAGAAGAACGTGCCGCCATAGGCGCGCGCACCGCCATGCAGCGCCATGCCGTTGAGCGCGGCCGCCATGCCATGTTCCCGGATGCCGTAATGAATATAGCGGCCGTCACGGGTTTCCGGCGAAAAGATGCCCATGCCTTCGGTCAGCGTGTTGTTCGACCCGGTCAGGTCGGCCGATCCGCCGATCGTCTCGGCCATGATCGGGTTGACCACCTCCAGCACCATCTCGGAGGATTTGCGCGTGGCGGTCTTCGGCTGGCCCTCGGAGGTCTGGCGCTTGAGAGCCTTGATCGTCGCTGAAAGACGCTTGGGGGCCTCACCGGCAAGCTGGCGGTCAAATTCCGCCCGCTTGCCCGAGCCGAGGGCGTCGAGCCGCGCTTCCCATTCGGCACGCGCGTCGGCGCCGCGCCGGCCGATCTCCTCCCATTCCGCCTTCAGATCGGCGGGAATGTCGAAGGGCCCGTGCTCCCACCCGTAAGCGCGCTTGGTCGCGGCCACGAGATCCGGGTCCGTCAGCGCGCCATGCCCCTTGGCCGTGTCCTGCGCCGAGGAGCCGAGCGCAATATGCGTCTTGCAGGCGATCATGGTGGGCTTGCTGCCCTTCTTCGCCTCGGTCATCGCCGCATCGATCGCGTCGGGATCGTGGCCGTCCACCTCCAGCACGTCCCAGCCGGCGGCAAGGAATCGCTGCTGCTGGTCGGTGATGTCGGCGAGGCTGACCTTACCGTCGATCGTGATGCCGTTGTCATCGAACAGCACGATCAGCTTCGACAGTTCCAGCTTGCCCGCCAGCGCGATCGCCTCGTGGCTCACGCCTTCCATCAGGCAGCCGTCGCCCGCGATGACCCAAGTGTGGTGATCGACGATCTTGCGGCCGAAGCGGGCGCGCTGGATCTCCTCGGCGATGGCCATGCCGACGGCACTGGCAAGGCCTTGGCCCAGCGGGCCGGTCGTGATCTCGATCCCGGGGGCGTGGCCATACTCGGGGTGACCCGCGGTGATCGAGCCGAGCTGCCGGAAATCCTTGAGTTGCTGCAACGTCATCTCAGGGAAGCCGGTCAGGTGCAGGATCGAGTAAAGCAGCATCGAGCCGTGGCCCTGCGACAGGACGAAACGGTCGCGGTCGGGCCAGTTTGGACGGCTCGCGTCGAACCGCATATGCTTGCTCCACAGAACCGTCGCGACGTCGGCCATGCCCATCGGCATGCCCGAATGGCCCGAATTGGCGGCCGCCACCGCATCGAGGGTCAGCGTCCGGATACAGGCCGCGCGGCGCCAATGCTCCGGATGGGCCGCACGCAGCGCGTCGAGATCGGGGCCGGTATCCTGGGTCGCGTCGCTCATGTCACAATCTCCCTGCACGTTTGCGCCTTCGATAGCAGGACCGCGCCGAAGGGCAAGCGCGGCCGGTCGGGGCTTTGACACCGGCGGCGATTTACGATCCCTTGGCGCGACGTTTACGGGCACAGGGGCAGACATGGCCGAGACATCCGAGATCGACAGCCGCATCGCGCGCATCGAGGCGGCGCTGGCGGCCACGGCCGATGCGCTGGCCGCACAGGAGGCAGCGAATGACGCGATCCGTCGTGCCGCCGAACGGACGACCGACGAAGAGGGCAGGGCGCACGCGATGGAGGCGGAGCTTATGGAGGCCCGCCAGCGCATCGTGACGCTGGAGAGCGAAGCGCGCGATCGTGAGGAGACGCTGCGCCAGGCGGTGGAGCGGGCCAACGCCGCCGAGGCCGGCGCAGAAGCTGCCGGTGCCGACGGCGGGAGCGAGACGGACCTTCGGCGGGAGCTTGAGGAGATGCGCGCCGCCCGCGCCATGGACCTTGCCGAAATGAAGGCACTGCTCGCGGAACTGGAACCCATGCTGGAGACCCAACATGCCTGACATGACGATCGAGATCGGCGGCCGCCCCTTCAAGGTCGCCTGCCAGGAGGGGGAGGAAAGCTACCTCTCTGCCGCCGCAGAAGCGCTGGACCGCGAGGCACGCACGCTTGGCGGCAAGGATTCGCGCCTTCCGGCGGAACGGATGCTGCTGATGGCGGGGCTGATGCTGGCCGACAAGACGATTTCCGCCGAAGAGGAATTGCGTACGCTGGACCGTCGGCTGGCCCAGCAGACGCAGCTTCTCGACGAGATGCAGCGCCGCGACGCCAGTGCGAAGGAAACCGTGCCGGATGCCGCGATAGAGCGGCTCGATGCGCTGGCCGCGCGGGCGGAGGAGATGGCCGCGCGCGCACGGGAAATGGTCGAGCCGCAATCCGCCTGAACGACGGCCGGCAAGGAAACGATCGGATAGGAAAATTTTGTGCGGCGTACGAACATCGCCGCGCAACCGATTGATCCCGAAAGATCAGCCCAAGCCGATCTCATCCATCAGCCGCGCCGCCTCTGTCCGCGTTTCGGCAAGATCCTCGCGCCGCTCTCCGGGATGAAAGCGGGCACGGAGCGCGGTCGACATGGGGCGTGGGGTCAGCAAATGAACCTTGGTCGCGCCGGGCGTCGTGGCCTCCGCGCGCCAGGCTTCGACAATCGCTCGCTGCGCCGCTTTCGTCGCCATGTAGGCCGAGGCGAATTTCAGCGGGCGGTCATCATCGAAGAAGACCGCCTGTCCGCCGCCCGCGGCACTCAGAAGCGGCGTCACATACGGGATCAGCCGTTGCAGCGCGGTGACATTCGTGGCCACGGCCTTGGCGAAGTCCTTCTCGTCGGCCATCGTTGCAGGGCTGAGCGGCGGCGTCTGGATCGCCGTATGGACCCAGAGCGGCAGCGCGCCCCAGCGGTCGTGGATGCCCCGGCACAGATGCTGCATCGCGCCGGCATCGTTTATATCCATCGGCGCGAGCGTTGCCTGCCCGCCTGCCGCCTGGATGCGGTCGTCGAGTTCCTCCAGCGCGCCCTGAGTGCGGGCGACGGCAACGATGTGGTAGCCATGCGCGGCGAGGTGTTCCGCCACGGCGCTTCCGAGGCCGCGCGAGGCGCCGGTGACGAGGGCAAGCGGTCGATCTGTCATGCGCGCCCGGTCGCATGCGGCGCGCGCAGGTTCAAGCGTCCTCGTTGACATGGCCGGGCCCGGCGCGGAGAAAGAGCGGGAAATATGGCATCCCGACGGAGACGCATGATGACCCTTACGACAATGGCCCTCGGCCGCCCGACATTGCTCAAGCAGGCGGGCCTCGTGCTCGGCGGGACACTGGTTCTTGCCGCTGCCTCGCAGGTCTCGGTGCCGTTCTACCCCGTGCCCGTGACGCTGCAGACGCTCGCCGTGCTGCTTGTCGGCCTGACGCTCGGCGCGCGGCTCGGTGCGATTACCGTTCTCGCGTGGTTGGGAGAGGCGGCACTGGGCGCGCCGGTTCTGGCCAACTTCATGAACGGCGCCGCATTTGCCGGGCCGACGGCCGGTTTCCTGGTCGGGTTCGTGGGTATGGCATATCTCGCGGGCCTTGCAACGGACCGTGGCGTAACCGATCCGGTCCGGCTGTCGCTCGTGACGCTGGTCGCTTCAGCGTTGCTCTACGTACCGGGTCTGGCTTGGCCGCTCGGCGTGGCGCAGATTGCCGGCATTGAGGCGGGCTGGGCCATGCTTTCGCCTGAAGCGGTGTTCGGCGCCTTCATGCTGCCCTTCCTGCCGGGCGATGCGCTCAAGGCCGTGATTGCGGCGCTGATCGTATCGGGCGCGACCAAGGCGCTTTCTTCCAAGCGGATCTGAGTTCCGCCGACCACGAGCGGGGGAGGCTCAGAGGAGCGACGCCCCCGCTCGATGACGCGCAGGGGGGGCTTGGTTGGCCGCCATTGCGGAGAAGACATTGCATGGGTCGTTGTCACTAGGGGCTGTCCCTTTGGGGCGCGGTCTGGTTTCAGACCGGATTCGTAAGCGACTTGCGGGAAAGAGCGGCGTGGGGGAGTGTCCGAGCCGTGGGTTGGTGTTCCCGACCGCTTCTCGATTTGACACCAGAGCGGAAGTCAGTGAGCGAGGCAACGGAAGGCACGATATGGATCGGCCTATATGTCGCAACGCAAGCCCGCCACAGCGCAAGGGTTGCGAAGGCACTGTCAGGTTGATGGCGTCATGGAAGGCCGGTAGCTCGCTTGGATGCTGAACCTCAACGATCTCTCCCGCCTCAAGGGGTACCGCTTTCCGCGCACCGTCATCGGATACGCCGTCTGGGCGTACCACCGTTTCGCCCTGAGCCTGCGAGATGTCGAAGACCTTCTGGCCGAGCGGGGCGTCGCCGTTTCCTATGAGACGATACGGGTGTGGGTCGCGAAGTTCGGGACGCAGTTCGCCGCGAAGATCCGACGCGATCGGCCCTGGCCAGCCGACAAGTGGCATCTCGACGAGGTCGTACTCAAGATCAACGGCACGAAGCATTGGTTGTGGCGGGCAATCGACGCGAAAGGCGACGTCTTGGACATCCTCGTGCAGTCATGCCGCGACACCGCGGCCGCGAAGCAGTTCATGCGCAAGCTCTTCAAGAGATGGGGCCTGCCGCGGGTGATGGTGACCGACAAGCTCGGATCCTATGCGGCGGCCAAGGCGAAACTCGCACCCGGCGTAGAGCACCGTCGCCACAAGGGGATCAACAACGCGGCAGAAGCATCCCATCGGCATACCCGCCGACGAGAGAAGGTCATGGGCGGGTTCAAGTCACCGCGACAGGCCCAGAGGTTCTTATCGGCCCACGATCAGACCGACGCCATCTTCCGCCCACGCCGTCACCGCCTCTCCGCCCGTTCCTATCATCACGCAAGACAGGACGCGTTCGCCCTATGGGCAGACTACACGACCGAACTGTCCGCGTGAGCGGTCGCCGGCGACACTTTGCTGATCCACATAAAATAACCTGACAATCCCCCTGGGTGATTGACGGCGCCATGAACCGCGAGCTGTTCGAGCTCTACGTCGAGACCCAACTGGCCCCGACACTGCGACCAGGCGACGTGATCATTCTCGACAACCTGTCATCGCACAAGAGCCCCAAAGCAGCGGCGACCATGAAAGCCGTCGGTGCATGGTTCTTGTTCTTGCCTCCCTACAGCCCGGATCTGAACCCCATCGAGATGGCGTTCGCGAAGCTCAAGGCCCTGATCCGGAGAGCCGCCGCCCGCACCTATGAAGCTCTATGGCAAGCCGTCGGGAAGGTCTGCGATCTCTTCACCGAGGCGGAATGCTACAACTTCTTCAAGGCCGCTGGATATGAAACCGATTAGACGCAACACGCTCTAGAGCAGCATTATTTTAAGTTTCTACTTTTTGTAGGCGCGCCAAAATTCTGTCCCAGAGATGAAGGACAAAATTCTCGTCGGGCTGGCCATGTGTTTTTTTTGCCGCGCCCATACTGGAGAAGACCGCCATAAAGAAAAGTATCGATAGCTGGGTAGACCTGCAGTTAGGTGCCAATTCTTCTTCTACAAGAACTTCTAGTTCTGCGACGCTCGCTGGAGTTTGCGAGCATCGGAGCGCTGCACCGGAATCATAACCTGCTGGATAGTATCCGCAATGGTCGAAATCAATTAGCATGCCGCAGGTTCGAACATTTTCTGGAGATAGATCTCCGTGACTAAATTTCCGGGGCACCTCACCACGCTGCAGAAAATTCTCCGCTTTGAATATATCGCTTTGCTCACGTCCATTTTGGGAAATAATGGACAGAAGTTCATTCCTGTGCCTGAGATAAAAATGATCTCGCCAAAATTCATGTATTATTGGATCCGGTCCGGTCCATGATAATTCTCTTGTAGTGTCTTGCAGCGCTATTGCCACCGGTAGAATCGCGTCAGCTGATATTGGCTCGCTCAATTCCAGAAGCGGAAAATATAGTGCGGTTAGGCAATTTCCACGAACTTTTAACAGGATCGGTGGAGTCCGAATTTCTGCGCCAACTAGTGGCAAGACTTTGTCATGAAACCATTCCGTCTTGCGAAGTGAATCAGAACCGGAGAAATATATCTTCTCGAAGACAGGTTTTCCAGCAAGTTCGCCAGCGCGATATAGGTTAAGGTTATAATCTCCAAATCCCTCCCCGACAAAGTGTGGAGCGCCAAGTTTAGGTAACTGGAGCGTGGGATCCGCTTTCGACAAGAACTTCCCATACTCCTGTGCGCCCCTCGTCCGTTGCTGCGCCGCAAAAGACTTGAAACTGACCCATCTTTCGACGCCTCGTGTCGACGAGCGTGCGCTGATACGCCATCTCGCCATCTTATAGGCCTGCAGCGCGGCGTCTGGAATAATGGCCCGAAGAAGACCCTTTACGTTGCGACTATGCTTAGCAATCATCCAAGCCTACTCCAATGATCTTCAAGAATCGCGGCAGTCGCGTCACCCTTTGCTAAGCTATCCGGACAAGTGACTGCATATTCTCGATGCGAGACCGAAACTCGTTCTCGAACGAATGCCTAGCTGCGAAACTCCATGCAGCGTGACAAGACGCTGCGAGGCGCTGCCGGTCCTTTGCGGCGTCGTAAACGGCATCGGCAAGCGCATTGGTATTGCCCATCGGCCCGACCCAGCCTGCATCGGATTCTTGACACAGGGCCGACCACATACGATTCGCATATCCGATGACGGCCAAACCACATCCCATGCTTTCGATATAGGTGCAGGAGGGGTCTGATTGGCGGTGGCAGCTTAAGTAGACATCTGCATGTTGCCGTGCAAATGGTACGAGCCCACTTTCGAAGTCAACGGTGCCGTTTAGCCTCACCCTGTCTTGCAAGCCGTGTACGGCGATGCTCTTGCGGATCTCTTCTTCGAGACTTCCGGTTCCGAAAATGTCGAGCGTAAAATCGACACCCTTTGATTCAAGGCGCCGAGCGATAGGAATGAGATCCTGCGACCCCTTCAGGTGCTCAAGGCGACCGGAATGTACCAGTCTCAACGGCGCGCCGCTCAGCAGCCGTTGCTGGCGCACTGCCATCTCATTTTCAGTCGCAAGGAGATTCTTGCCAACTCGGTTGTCGAGATACATCATCGTATTGGCGTTCATCGGACTGTAAACGGAGAATGCAGGGTAGCCGTTTGCTTGGAGGCCGTCTGCCATCCGGAACGCACGTCGGCGGCGACGCTCCTGCTTCATGGTCCACAGAAGCGAGTAGAGCTTCCTTGGCAGGCTTCGCGAAGGGTCGAGGAAAATGATCTGACGTCTTGTCTTTGGGATGTACTCGATAATGAAGGCCAGCTTTTTTCCTGCGTTTCGGCATATGTCGGCCATATGCAGGTGTTCGTGGTTGTCGCCGCCACAGAGAATGATGTCCTGTCCGCTGAGTTCTTCGGTGCCGATGCTCTTGTTAGGAGGCAGAAACGTAACGTTGAACGGAAGCTGATCGGGTTCGTAGAGCTGGCCAAACGGGAACGTGTCATGACGTAGCTTGAGGATGCAACTAACGGGCCCGTCCCATAGGTCGTTGTAATAGCGCATACCTTCGACGAACTTGATGTCAAGAAAAGGCTTCTCATCCACAAGGGTTGCGGGGGCAGATGATATCACCAAGAGGCTGGCCATACGTTCCTCGCTATACTGTTGCGCTGCCCAAGCTAATATGGGGCGCTCGATGCTTCGCGCCTAAGCTCTTCGGCGCGAGATGACGAGCAGACAGTTCGACTTCTACCGCATCCAATTCGATCAGATGAACACCTCTGATATTTATGAATCTCGGAGGCGTTGATAGCGTGACCGCCCTCGACGACAGAAGTGCCAAGGTGGGTCTGTGGAAGCACGCACCTGAGAGGAGCTATTCATAAATCAACCTATCATCCTCGGGGAGCCTGCCTATGGGGCGGCATTAATTGACGATCTCGCGAATTACAATAAATTGCTGTTTACGCCCCTCTCCGAGGACACGCCGCGGATGATCTTCGACGGCTATGCTGCAGGCCTGCCGCTGATCGGCTTCGACATTCCCTATGTTCGCGAACGTGCCACGGAGGAGCATACCTGCGTCCCGTTGCCGTTCGAAGGGGATTGTCAGGTTATTTTATGTGGATCAGCAAAGTGTCGCCGGCGACCGCTCACGCGGACAGTTCGGTCGTGTAGTCTGCCCATAGGTCGAACGCGTCCTGTCTTGCGTGATGATAGGAACGGGCGGAGAGGCGGTGACGGCGTGGGCGGAAGATGGCGTCGGTCTGATCGTGGGCCGATAAGAACCTCTGGGCCTGTCGCGGTGACTTGAACCCGCCCATGACCTTCTCTCGTCGGCGGGTATGCCGATGGGATGCTTCTGCCGCGTTGTTGATCCCCTTGTGGCGACGGTGCTCTACGCCGGGTGCGAGTTTCGCCTTGGCTGCCGCATAGGATCCGAGCTTGTCGGTCACCATCACCCGCGGCAGGCCCCATCTCTTGAAGAGCTTGCGCATGAACTGCTTCGCGGCCGCGGTGTCGCGGCATGACTGCACGAGGATGTCCAAGACGTCGCCTTTCGCGTCGATTGCCCGCCACAACCAATGCTTTGTGCCGTTGATCTTGAGTACGACCTCGTCGAGATGCCACTTGTCGGCTGGCCAGGGCCGATCGCGTCGGATCTTCGCGGCGAACTGCGTCCCGAACTTCGCGACCCACACCCGTATCGTCTCATAGGAAACGGCGACGCCCCGCTCGGCCAGAAGGTCTTCGACATCTCGCAGGCTCAGGGCGAAACGGTGGTACGCCCAGACGGCGTATCCGATGACGGTGCGCGGAAAGCGGTACCCCTTGAGGCGGGAGAGATCGTCGAGGTTCAGCATCCAAGCGAGCTACCGGCCTTCCATGACGCCATCAACCTGACAGTGCCCGCTCGGCCACGGAGTTCACGGTCACGCCCGGCGCCAACGTCTCCGCGACAACCTGCGCCTTTACATCATCCGGCCACCGTCGATGCCCTGACGCATGGACCTCCACACCCAGCGATCTGAGAAACGAATTCGTAGCACACATTGCGAAACGCACTCCCCATCTTGAGATGGGTAGATCTCGC
>NZ_CYPR01000243.1 GCF_001408515.1 Jannaschia seosinensis
AACCCGATCGAGAGTGTCTTCGCCACGGTCAGGAACCGGACCCGCAAAACCAAGGGCTGCCTGAACCGCAAGACCGCCCTCGCCATGGTCTTCCGACTCATGAAATCAGCCAAGAAGAAGTGGCGGAAGATCAACGGGCCAAACCGTCTGCCCGACGTCATTCAGGGGATTGAGTTCAAGGACGGGATCAAGCAACTTCAAACCGCCGCCTGATGAGGACCGTCACCAACTTCTGGGCATATCTCCGCCGACTGGGCTATTGGCTTTGTTCAGCACTACGCGCGACGGACGATTGAGGCGGTCCAGCGGCATGTGGCCGACACTGAAATCGAGGCACATCTGAAGCGGCTCAAGGAGATTATCCGCGCAGCCGGAGCCAAGGGGATCACCAAGTCCGAGGTCACCCGGGCGTCGCAATGGTTGAAGTCCCGCGACCGAAATGAGATTCTGGAGACGTTGATCGAAAGTGGGGACATCACCACCGGCATGCGCGGCTCATCGACGAGGCAAGCCATGGTCTATCGGATGGCCAGATGGCATGGACCCTGGCGAGATGCTTCAGGGCGAAAAATCAGTCAGAAGGAACCGTTATGATGCGCAACCTTCGGAAAGAAATCCGGAAAGCTCGTTCCTTCATGTCCTTCAATCTTTCAAGAGGATATCCATAGCCCTCGCGTGTACGCGCGCGCGATATATAAAGAGAGACACACCCTTATAACTATATAATAATTGAATTATTATATATTATTTAGGGACTTCCGTGGGTTAGCGGGGCCAAACCTTCATTGGAGGCCCCTTGAAGCCAAAGAAGAATTCGCTGGGCGGGCATCCGCCCCGCATTTGACGTGACCAGACCACCCTTCGGGGCCTGGCGAGACCGCAGTCTTCACCGGCCAGCCCTCTCGCCACGCGCGCCAAAGCGAAGAGGAGGTCTGCATGACCCAATCCACACAAACCGCGCGCACCATCCTGGCGCTCGACCTCGGCACCACCACCGGCTGGGCCATCAGTGACGGTCTGATCACCAGCGGCACCGCGTCCTTCAGGCCCGGCCGCTACGACGGCGGCGGCATGCGCTACCTGCGCTTCACCAACTGGCTCGGCGAGATTAACCGGCTGTCCGGGCCGATCGCCACCATCTGGTTCGAGGAAGTCCGACGGCATGCCGGGACCGACGCGAGCCACGTCTACGGGGGTCTAATGGCGACGCTGACCGCATGGGCCGAACTGCGGGGGATCCCGTATGCCGGCGTGCCCGTGGGCACTATCAAGCGCCACGCCACCGGCAAGGGCAACGCGCCGAAGCAGGCGATGATCGACGCCGCACGCGCCCGCGAGTTCTCGCCCGCCGATGACAACGAGGCCGATGCCATCGCCATCCTGCTCTGGGCCATCGAGACGCAGGAAGGTGTGCAATGACCGGGATGCAGTTCACGCCAAAGGGCTATGGCGGCAGCCGCCGCGACCCCGATCAGGTCAAGCGCGACGGCTGGCAAGAACACCGGATGCTGGCGGTGTCGATCGACGACCACCGCCTGACCTGGCCCGAACGCGAGCTGGTTCGGCAACTGGGCGAGCGTCTCTACGGCAAACGGCGGGAGGACCGGCGTCATGGCTGAGTGGACCACAGGGCGCGTACAGGACCGGCTGGAGCTTGCGGCTGACGTCTTCGCGCAGCTGCCCGCGGTGAAGCCCACCGGGTACTTCAACGCCTGGCCCGAATACGTCCACAGCTTCGCCGACAAGGTCGGCCAGGAGCCCCGGATGCGCCGGCCGCGTCCGGGCCCTCGACAGATCACCGAAGCCGAGGAGGCGATGCTCTGGCTGCGCTGGCTGGAGCATGATGACGCCCGGATCGTCTGGCTGCGCGCTAATCGCCAGCCGTGGAAGAAGATCACCTGGGAGATCGGGCTGAGCCGCCCGGCGGCCAACCGACACTGGCAATACGGGCTGGCAGTTATCGTGTGGCGGCTTGAGGGTCGGCGCGTTCCTACGAAGCGGTCGATGGCCTATGTGATCGAGAAAGCGTTCTGACCGATCGGTCGGCAGCAGGAGCTGATTGGCCTTGTCAGAATTGTCGGTCCATCGCATGCTCCTTCGGCAGAGGGCGTCTTCAACAGCACCCTTTTCGAGACCCCGGACAACGGGGCCGAGCAGTGATGAGGCAGTCGATGAATACAGAAAGCCCGTCCGCGGGCCGCTTCAATCGGCGTGGTCTTCTCTGCGCTCTTGGCGCGGGGCTGACTACGCCGATCCTGTCGGGTTGTGGCGGCCGCGGCTACGAGAAACTGCCCCCGCCCACACGCTCTGGCACACGGCTGGACAACGTGTTCCCGCGGGGAGACAGCTATCTCGACATCAGGAACGCGCATACCGACGAACGGGTGGCGGTGCGCTTCATGGAGGACGGCCGGCCCAACCAAAGCGCCCTGCGTCGGCTGGATTGGGTGTTTCGGGACTGGCGCGGCGGAGAGGCCCCGGACATTGATCACAGGATCTACTGGAGCCTGGCCGCACTTTCGAATACGGCGCGGCGCCGGGGGCATTCGGGCCAGATCACGCTGCTCTCGGGATTTCGCACACCGCAAACAACTCGGCTTCTCCAAAGTCGTGGAGGGGGTGCCACCTCGAACAGTTATCATATGAGGCGGCGCGCAGCCGACATCCGCTTCGAAGGCATTCCGCCGGAGCAAGTTGCGGACATGGCTGAATGGCTTCAGGTCGGCGGTGTAGGACGATACGGTTCAGCTTTCACGCATATCGACTCCGGACCCCTCCGGACGTGGGGGAGCTGAAAGGCCGCCATATGACTGTCGCCTCGAAGCTGCCCCCAGCTTGGAAACTGAGGACGCTACACCATCTTCATTATGAGATTATTCAATCGGAGCTGCGATCCATGAAGTGCCCAATCGACGAGACCGATCTGGTGATGACCGAGCGACAAGGCGTTGAGATCGACTACTGCCCGAAGTGCCGGGGGGTCTGGCTCGATCGCGGTGAACTCGACAAGATCATCGAGCGAGCAACGCCCTCCCAACAGCCGGTGCCGCCGCAACCGCCACAGCCTCGGCATCCACCACAGCAACAATATGGTCACGGCGACAATCGTGAATACGGCGACCGCCGTGATCCGAACTACAAGAGGAAAAAGAAATCCTTTTTGGGAGAGATCTTCGACTTCTGAAGAAGCTGGCCGTGATCGGCAGAGCCGAAGCGAGGCAGAGACCGGTCACTGCTGGCGTCCAGGACGATGCAGATGAGATCAGGCTCCTCACTGCGGTCATCCCGGCGCGGGCGCCTCGCTCGCCCGCCCTGCCCCGCCGGCATGGCTGTCAAGACAAATCGCGATCGCGAGACATTGTCAGACGAGACATCGGAAGGTATTCCAGTTTTCGCTTGGTGGCTTATAAACTGGGCATACTCGGGAGAGGCGCGCGCGGGACAGACTGTGGCGCTGGCTTCCGAGGTCCGACATTGGGGATCTCCCTCCAAGCTTTTGTTTTCCGGTTCCTTTCCGGCTGGAAACGTATGGTGGGGGGCGTGGCGCGCAAGTTCGCCAGCGTCAGGGCCGTTTTTTGGGAGTCCACCCCGGTCGGAGTCCACCCCTGAAACCACAAATAATCACTAAGTAACAGACGCTTGGCAGGTGGACTCCGAGGTGGATACCCGGCGCATGGGAGTCCACCTTGGAATCCACTGGATGCCACCTTGGCGGAGTCCAGTTCGCGCCCCGCGCCCCGCCGCAATCAATCGAACAGGATCACCGACATGACCCTCGCCTTCGCTCCCGAGCGGATCGAGCAATGGCCGCTGGCCAGGCTCCAGCCTTACGCGAAGAACGCCAAGCAGCACGGGGCGGACCAGGTTGCGAAGCTGGCCGCCAGCATGGCCGAGTTCGGCTGGACCGTGCCGTGCCTCGTGGGCGAGGACGGCGAGCTGATCGCGGGGCACGGCCGTGTCCTCGCCGCTACGCAACTGGGGCTGACCGAGGCGCCGGTGATCGTGCTGGGCCACCTGACCGAGGCGCAGCGCCGGGCGTATCGTTTGGCCGACAATAGATTGACCGAACTCGGCACCTGGGACGAGGCGCTGCTGTCGGCGGAACTGAACGCGTTGCTGGCCGAGGATTTCGACCTGTCGCTGGTCGGCTTCTCCGATGGCGAGTTGGACAAGCTGCTGGCCTTCGTGCCCGACGAGGATGGCGACGAAGGCGGCGCTCCTGGCACTGTGCCGCCTGTTGTCATTCCGGAGCCACCGCGCAACCCGGCCTCGCGGACGGGCGATCTATGGATCCTCGGCGACCATCGGCTGCTCTGCGGCGACAGCACCAGCGAGACGGACGTTCGCCGCCTGATGAACGGCGAGCGCGCGATCCTTTTCGCGACCGACCCGCCGTATCTGGTGGATTACGACGGCTCGAACCACCCGACGCGCAACAAGGATTGGAGCCAGAGCTACGGGAACACCTGGGACGACAGCAGCCAGGGCGCAGAACTCTACGACGGGTTCATCGCCGCCGCGGTAGCCGAGGCGATCACCGAAGACGCAGCCTGGTACTGCTGGCACGCTTCCCGCCGTCAGGCGATGCTCGAAGCCTGCTGGGAAAAGGTCGGGGCCTTTGTTCACCAGCAGATCATCTGGGTGAAGGACCGCGGGGTTCTGACCCGGTCGCATTACCTGTGGAAGCATGAGCCCTGCTTCATGGGCTGGCGCCGACCGAACCGTCCGCCGAAGGTCGCCGAGGAAACGCTGCCATCGACATGGGCGCTACCGAGCTTCGCCAAGGACGACCGGCCCGACCACCCGACGCCGAAACCGCTCGACGCCTTCGGGATCCCGATGCGCCAGCACGTCGCCCGTGGGGGCCTCTGCTATGAGCCGTTCTCGGGCTCCGGCTCGCAGATCATGGCGGGCGAGGCCAACGGCCGCCGCGTCTTCGCGATGGAGATCAGCCCGGCCTATGTCGATGTCGCCGTCGAACGCTGGCAGGCCGAGACCGGGAAGGACGCGATCCTCGACGGCGATGGACAGACCTTCGCGCAGGTGAGGGCTGAGCGGCTGGGGGATGTTGCGCAGGAGAATGCCGCGTGAAGCAGACGCGCACCATGTCGCTGATCGAGACCGTGACGAATGTTGTTGTCGGCTACGTGCTGGCCATCGCGACGCAGATTGTCGTGTTTCCGTGGTTCGGGATCGAGACGGGGCTCGCGGAGCACTTGGGCCTCGGCCTCATGTTCGTCGGGGTGTCTCTGGCGCGCGGATACCTGCTGCGGCGGCTGTTCGAGGCGTTCCGGGTCCGGAGCCAGTCATGAGCTGTCGGCTTCGGCAGCCGTGCTCTTGTCTGCTGCGCGTGACGCACGCGCATCCGCGAGGATCTCGAAGGCTTCCCGGATGACATAGATGCCGATGCCGCCGCCCACGATGAGGTCGAGCGCACGGATCTCCGTCAGGAGAACGGTGATCCCGGAGATGATCACCGCCATGTTGGCGATCAGGTCCGCGCGGGTGAAGATCCATGTCGCCCGAAGGTGGACTTCGCCGTCGCGGTACCTGCTCAGGAGTTTCAGGACCGTGGCATTCACCGCGAGTGCGATGGACGCGACGATCACCATCAGCAGCCCTTCAGGCGGTTCGCCCGAGATTGCCCGCCGGACGACGTCAAGAAGAACGGCGCAGCCAAGGATCAGAAGAAGGATGCCACTGGCCATGGCCGCGTTCGCCTTGAACAGCCCGCTCCGGCCGATGGCCAGAAGTGCGACCGCGTAGGCGGAGGCGTCCGCCAGCATGTCGAGACCGTCAGCGATCAGCCCGGTAGAGTTCCCGATGATCCCGGACGTCGTCTCCACAACGAACATCGCCGCATTGAGCGCGAGGGCCAGCTTCAGTGTCCTGCGCTGCTCGGCGGTTTCAGGCGTGACAGGCGAACAACCACACTCGGCCATTGCTGCTCCTACTCGGACGATCAGGATTTCCGGCGCGGTCGATCTCGGAGCGCACGGGGCCATGAAGAAACAACGGGACGGGGAGCATAACGTCAAGCGAATGCGCGTACTAGAAAGAGACCGCCGCCCCATTCGGGACAGCGGCATCGGGACCGGCATGGAGGGCGACGTCAGTCGCGGATGGTGTAGATCCTTCCCCTCCCTTCAACCTTCTCGGAGGTGATGGTCAGCCCAAGCTTCTTTTTCAAAGCGCCGGACATGAAGCCACGTGCTGTATGCGGTGCCCATTGTGTGATGGCCACGATATCGTCGATGGTCGCGCCGCCCTCGGCGCGGAGCATCTCGATCACCGCCTCTTGCTTGGTGCCCTTCCGGCGCTGGACAGCGGCGTCCGGCGTTTCGGCCGGCCGCGTGTCGTCCTGCTCGTCCGTGATCCCGAGGGTGCTGTAGGCCAGCGGGGTGGCGCGCAGGGTGATCGGGCCGCGATCTTCGTCGTGCCGCCTGACGGTGTTCAGGTCGGTGGCCGTGACCTCTTCGATGAGCCCATGCTTGAGCAAGCTCTTGCAGACATTGCCGACGGCGCCGCCCTTGAGGCTGGTGGTGACGGGGAACACGGCGCCGTCGTCGCGGGCGCAGGCGGTGGACAGGATGACGGATTGGGCGTCGGAAAGCTGGATCGTGGTCATGGGGTCGTCTCCTTGGTCTGGGTCGCAACCGTCGCGACCCTCCTACGACCCCGAGCCGCGCAGGGCGCGCGGCGGGAGTTCCGGCGGTGCCGGAGATCAGCGGGCGTGTTCGCCCTCGCCGAAGGCGCTGTCGGTGATGCGCTTGAGGAGGCTGGCGTAGTGTTCGAGGGTGCCGACCATCGCCCAGCCCGCCTCGTTGGGGTGGCAGTTGAAGTGGTCGTCGCTGAGCGCCTGCAGGCGCGCGAGCCTCTCGTCGATTTCGGCCTTCTTGGCCGTAAAGGCGTTCAGCGCGGCCTCCCTGTTCCGGCGCGCCTTCTCGGCGCGGAGTTCGTGGCGGGGCGTCGTGATCGGGTTCAGGCGGGTCGTCATCGCGGAGGCTCCGTCGTGAGTTGCATCGTCCTTGTGGATCGACGTTCGCTCCGGCGCGGAGGCTTATCAACTCGATAAGAACATGATTTCGAATGACAATCGGAGCGCGGCATGGACGGCATGAGCGAACGCCAGTACGCCGCGCGCGTCGGCCTGTCGCGCGGGGCGATCCAGAAGGCCAAGGAGGCCGGACGGCTGGTGCTGCACCCTGACGGCAGCATCGACGCGGAAGCGTCGGACACGCGCCGGGCCGAGATGACCGACCCGTCGAAGACCCGCACCGCCGCGAAACCGTCTGCGGCGGCCAGGCCAAAGCTGAAGCCCGTGCCGGAGGCCGCCGTCTCCGCGGTAAGCGATACGCTCAAGGAGCAAGGGATGGCCGCCCCCGCCGTCGGCGGCGGCACGACCTTCCTGCAGGCCAAGACCGCGAACGAGGTGCTCAAGGCGCAGGAACGCCGTATCAGGCTGCAAAAGCTAAAAGGCGAGCTGGTCGACAAGGCGCGCGCGGAAACGCTGATGTTTCGGCTGGCGCGCGAGGAACGCGATGCCTGGGTGACCTGGCCCGCGCGGGTGGCCGCGCTCATGGCCTCGGAACTGGCGGCCGCCCCGGGAGAGGGGATCACGGTGGAGGCGGCGGTGATGCAGAAGGTTCTGGAAATCCATGTCCGCGCCCAGCTCGACAGCCTCGCCGATATCCGCAGCGGCCTTGGATGAGAACCAGTCCGCGGAGCGGATGCGAGGGTCCGGTGGACCATCGCAAGGGACGAACGCCCGGAGCGCAAGCGAAGGGCCGGAGATGTTCGCCTTCGACGGGGCCGCCGATCTGCTGCGCGCCTGGTCGCGAGGCCTGCGGCCCGACCCGGACCTGACGGTGTCGCAATGGGCGGACCGGCACCGCTGGCTCAGCTCGCGCGCGAGCGCCGAGCCCGGGCGCTACAGGACCGCGCGCACGCCCTACATGCGCGAGATCATGGATGCGCTCTCGCCGGTCAGCCCGGTGCAGCGGGTGGTGTTCATGAAGGCCGCGCAGGTGGGTGCCACGGAAGCCGGCAACTGCTTCATCGGCTTCGTGATGCACCACGCGCCGGGGCCGATGCTGGCGGTCCAGCCGACGGTGGAACTGGCCAAGCGCAACTCGCGCCAGCGGATCGTCCCGCTGATCGAGGAAAGCCCGGAACTGCGCGAGCGGATCAAGCCCGCGCGCTCGCGCGACGCGGGCAACACGATGCTGTCGAAGGAGTTCGCGGGTGGCATCCTGATCATGACCGGCGCGAACTCGGCGGTGGGGCTGCGCTCGACGCCGGCGCGGTACCTGTTTCTCGACGAGGTCGATGCCTATCCGGCCTCGGCCGATGAGGAAGGCGATCCGGTCAGCTTGGCCGAAGCCCGCTCGCTGACCTTCGCGCATCGGCGCAAGGCGCTGCTGATCTCGACGCCGACAATCCGGGGGCTGAGCCGGATCGAGCGGGAGTTCGAGGCCAGCGACCAGCGCCGCTATTATGTGCCATGCCCGCATTGCGGCCATGCGCAATGGCTGCGCTTCGAACGGCTGCGGTGGGACAAGGGCCAGCCGAACACGGCGGAATATCACTGCGAGGGCTGCGACACACCCATCGCCGAGCATCACAAGATGGCGATGCTGGCGGCGGGGGACTGGCGCGCGTCGGCGCAGACCAAAGACCCGCACACGGTGGGCTATCACCTGTCCGCGCTCTATTCGCCGATCGGCTGGCTCAGCTGGGCGCGGATCGCGCGGGCCTGGGAGGCGGCGCAGGGCAATGACGAGGCCATGCGCGCGTTTCGCAATACGATCCTCGGCGAGACCTGGTTCGAGACCGGTGAGGCCCCGGACTGGCAGCGGCTGGCAGAGCGGCGCGAAGAGTGGACCGCGGGCACCGTGCCAGAGCGGGGCCTGTTCCTCACCGCCGGGGCCGACGTGCAGAAGGACCGGATCGAGATCGATGTCTGGGCCTGGGGCCGCGGGCTGGAAAGCTGGCTGGTCGATCATGTTGTCATCGAGGGCGGTCCCGGCGATCCGACCTGTTGGCAGAAGCTGACGGAGCTGCTGGGACGCACATGGGCGCATGCGAGCGGCCAGCACCTGACCATCGCGCGACTGGCAATCGACACGGGCTACGAGACCAGCGCCGTCTATGCCTGGGCCCGGCAGGTCGGGTTCGCGCAGGTGGCCCCGGTCAAGGGGCTCGAGGGGTTCAACCGCGCGAGCCCGGTGACGGGCCCGACCTATGTCGACGCCACCATCGGTGGCAGACGCTTGCGGCGCGGCGCGCGGCTGTGGTCCGTGGCGACATCGACCTTCAAGGCCGAGACCTACCGTTTCCTGCGGCAGGAGAGGACGATGGCGGAAGACGTCACTGCCGGCGCCCCCTGCCCCGCTGGTACGATTCACCTGCCGACATGGGCCGAGAGCGAATGGCTCAAGCAGCTGACGGCCGAGCAACTGATCACCGTGCGCACCAGGCGCGGCTTCTCGAAGCTGGAATGGCAGAAGCTGCGGGAGCGCAACGAGGCGCTGGACTGTCGGGTCTATGCGCGGGCCGCGGCCTGGATAGCAGGTGCGGATCGCTGGGCGGAGGCACGCTGGCAGGAGCTGGAGCGGCAGCTGGCGGTCGAACCGGACGGACCGGACGGGGATGTGACCGCGAAACCTGCGCCACGCCCGTCCGTGAGGCGGCGCACGGTGCGCTCGAGTTACATGGGGTAACGGCCCCTGCCCCTCATGTTCCGGACCAGAGCTTCGGCAGCGCGCCATCCGGCCCCTCCAGCGGATCACTTTCTGGAAATGGCACCTCCGCAATGCGCCGCAGCATCGCCTCATCCGGCGCATCGCGACAAATGTCCCAATCCTGTCCGGCGGGATACGCGCCGATGATCTTGAACCGGCTGCCCGCCTCGATCAGGCAGTGGCCGGTGCCAGCCGGCAAGACCACAACGTCGCCTGTCGCGAACTCGACCTCGCGCCCACCTGGTCCGCCGAGGATCACGCGGGCCCGGCCGTCGTAGGCCGCGAGCACCTCGTGCGCGGTCGAGTGGTAGTGATGCCAGGAAAAGATGCCGTTGCGCCAATCCGCAGGCCAGCCGTTTCGGCCAAGCAACTCTTCGGCATCGTCCGGAGCCAGCGCTCCGGCCTGCTGCAGGCCCTCGTGATAGTGCAGGACCGGGAGGTCCGGATTGTTTGGCACCCAATCGTGTCGGTCGAGCAGAAATGTCTCGGGCGTCATCGCACGTTCTCCTGCGGCACTTGGTGCTTTCCACTTCAACACCCGAGACCCTGGGAGGTTCATGAATGCCCGCGCTGGATGAGCTGAAGGCCCGCCGCGACGCACTCGCTGCGCAACGCGCCTCGGGCGTCGCGCGGGTCAGCTATGACGGCAAGACCGTGGATTACCGCAGCGTGACCGAGATCGACCGGGCGATCGATGCGCTGGACCGCGAGGTCGGGGCGCTGGAAGGCCGGCGGATCGTCCGGCAGGTACGCATCACCACGTCCAAGGGGCTCTGATCCATGGGTCTGTTCGACCGGTTTCGCCGCTCCAATGGAAGCGGCCCCGCGGCCGTGCGCGCCCGGCTCGAAGGCGCGATGTCCAAGCGCCGGCTGAGGGGCTGGAACCCGCCGCTGGAGAACATCAACACGCTGGTGGCCTCCGGCGGCCCCAGGCTGCTGGCCCGCGCACGGGAACTGGTGGTCACCAATGGCTATGCGGCGAACGCCTGCGAAGCCTTCGCCGCCAACCTCGTCGGCGACGGGATCAAGCCGTCCTCGCGGATCGGCGACGCCGACCTGCGCGACCGGGTCCAGCAGCTCTGGCTCGCCTGGACGGACGAGGCCGATGCGGACGGGCTGACGGATTTCTACGGATTGCAGGCGATGGTCGCGCGCGAGATGTTCGTCGCGGGCGAATGCTTCGTCCGGCTGCGTCCGCGCCGGGCCGAGGACGGGCTGCTGGTGCCGCTGCAGCTACAGCTTCTCCAGTCCGAGATGCTGCCGTTCGAGAAGACCGAAACGGCGGCGAACGGCAATCGCATCCGCTGCGGGATCGAGTTCGATGCGATCGGCAGGCGAGTGGCCTACCACTTCCGCCGCCGCCATCCGGGCGATAGCACCGATCAGGGGGCCGTGATCCCGGAGACAGTGCGGGTGCCGGCGGAGGATATCCTGCACATCTACCGCCCCATCGACGCGGGCCAGATCCGGGGCCTGCCACACATCGCGCCGGCGATGGTGCGGCTGTTCCTGCTCGACCAGTACGATGACGCCGAGCTCGACCGGAAGAAGACCGCGGCGATGTTCGCGGGCTTCATCACCAAGACCGCGCCGGAAGAGCCCATGATGGGCGAGGCCGAGGCGGATCTCGACGGCGCGGCCATCGCGAGCCTCGAGCCCGGCACCATGCAGGTGCTTCTGCCCGGAGAGGACGTGAAGTTCTCGTCGCCGGCGGATGTCGGCGGCGGCTATGAGGCGTTTCAGTACCGCACGTTGCTGGCGGTCTCGGCCTCTCTGGGGCTGCCGTATCATCTCGTCACCAACGACGTCCGGCAGGCGAACTACTCATCCCTTCGCGCGGAGCTCGTCGAGTTCCGCAGGCGCATCGGCCAGCTGCAGCATGGCGTGATCGTGCACCAGCTCTGCCGCGCGGTCTGGACGCGCTGGCTGGAGATGGCGGTGCTGTCCGGCGTGCTCGATGCCGATTTGGCAGCGGCGCGCCCCGTTCAGTGGATCCCGCCGCGCTGGGACTGGGTCGACCCGTTGAAGGACATCCAGGCGCAGGTGCTGGCGATGGAGGCGGGCATCACCTCGCGGCGCAAGGTGGTCGAGGCAACCGGCTACGATGTCGAGGAGGTCGACCGCGAAAACGCGGTGGATGCCAAACGCGCCGAGGGACTTGGGCTGCGCTACCGAACCAGCCCCGGCGAGACGCAAGGCGCCCGCGCGACGCCGGAAAAGCGGCCCAATCCGGCCGACGGCGCGGACGGTCGCACTACACAGGAGTGACATCATGAAGAGCTGGTACACGATCCGCGCCCGGGCTTCGGGCGCGGAGGTGCTGATCTATGACGAGATCGGCGCCTATGGCGTCAGCGCCAAGGGGTTTCTGGCCGAGCTGGGTGCGCTGCCGGATGATGCCCCCATCGACCTGCGCCTCAACAGCCCCGGCGGGTCGGTCTTCGACGCGGTCGCCATCCACAACGCACTGAGCCGTCACGCAGGGACTGTCACCGTCTGGATCGACGGCATCGCGGCTTCGGCGGCGAGCTACATCGCGATGGCGGGCGACGAGATCGTCATGCCGGAAAACGCCTTCCTGATGATCCATGACCCGTCCGGGCTGGTCATGGGCACCGCGGCGGACATGCGCGACATGGCCGGGACGCTGGACAAGATCGCGGCCAGCATGACGCGCGGCTACGCGACCAGATCCGGCAAGCCCGAGGCGGAGATCGCGGCACTGCTGGCCGCCGAGACCTGGCTCTCGGCTGCCGAGGCGCTGGAGGCGGGCCTTGTCACGCGCCTGGCCGAGCCCGTGCGCATCGCCGCCAGCTTCGATATCGGACGCTTCCGGAACGCGCCGCCAGAACTGGTTGAAGCGGTCGAACCCGTCGAGGCCATCGAACCCGTCGAGCCGGACCCGGCCTCCACAGCGGCGGGCATCGTTGTCGTCTCCAACGATGTTGTTCCTGCTGCGGGTGCAGAGCCGCTCGCGGAAAGCGCGCCGGGTGTTGCAGACCGGAACACCCGATCAAGCGAAGTGGAGAGCTGCGTTGCAGTCGCCAACGGACCACCCGACGCCGGGGTGATCCGCGCCGAGGCCATTGCCCATGCCCGCGCCGTGATCGACCTCTGCCGCCTGGCAGGCCAGCCGCAGATGGCCGGGCGCTTCCTTGAGGAAGACGCCAGCCTGGATGCGGTGCGCGCGAGCCTTCTTGACGCAAAGGCCGAGGCCGCGCCGCAGATCAATCCGCATCACCCGCAACCCGGGCGCAGCGAGACCACGCGCCCCTGGGGCGATGTCATCGCCCGCACCTTCAAGTTGAAAGGATAAGCCATGCCCTCGCTCACAGAAGGCACGCACCCCGGCGGCTTCCTCGTCTGGGAAGTGCTGCGCGACTACACCCGCGAGACCATCACCGTCGCCGCGGGCACGCTCGCACCCGGCACGGTCCTGGGCAAGATCACCGGCTCGGGCAAATACGCCGCGCACGATCCCGCCGCAATCGACGGCACCGAGACCGCGGTCGCGGTGCTGTGGGGCAAGGCGGATGCGAGCGCCGGCGATGCACCGGCCGTCGCCCTCGTCCGCGGCCCCGCCATCGTCAACCCTCACGACCTCGTATTCACTGGCACGCTCGCTGAGGCCGAGATCACGGCCGCCCATGCGGCGCTGCTCGCCGCGGGCATTCTCGTCCGCTGATCCCGCGCCACCCCCCAATTCCTGACCCGGAGGCATTCC
>NZ_CYPR01000244.1 GCF_001408515.1 Jannaschia seosinensis
AAGGGCGCCGCGATGAGATGCAAGGGCAAAAGTGAGTGATGATGATCAAGCAAGACCGCTGCCGGGACACCCCGAGGTACTGTCAGGGCGTCACAGCTCGGTGGTCTGATTGGGACCCGGCAAGCGGACTTCATCAGGGCCAGCGGTCACATGCACCGCGCGCACAGGCCGGACAAATGACCGCAACCTGCTTCGATCCACGTCACTCGACAAAACCCTTGCAAAACCGGAGCCGTCCACAAATGATACCAACGGCCCGAGGCTTTGACTCTGTGAGGGCTTCCCAAGTGTGTCAGTTGCTGATTCACTCTCTCTGGGATGTGAGGGAGGATCAGCATGGGGGTGGAGATCACGCGTAGGGAGCTGTCGGCGGCGGACCTACGGCGCGAGGCGGCGCGGGCGAAGGACGCAAGGGCGTCGCGGCGGATGCTTGCGCTGGCCTTCGTGCTCGACGGGCGGACACGGACGGAGGCGGCAGAGAGTTGCGGGATGGATCGGCAGACCCTGCGCGACTGGGTTCATCGCTATAATGCGGAGGGGCTGTCGGGTCTCATCGATCGTCCTCTTCCGGGCCGGACGCCCATGCTCAGCACGGAGCAGATGAGCGAGCTGGCGGCGATCGTCGAAGCGGGGCCGGACTCGGAGATGGACGGAGTTGTGCGCTGGCGGCGGGTCGATCTGTGCGCAGTGGTGGAGCGCCGCTTTGGCATTCGCGTGGCGGAGCGGACGATGAGTTCGATCCTCCGCCGGCTCGGCTTCGTGAAGCTGTCGGCGCGGCCGCGTCATCCGCAGAGCGATCCAGACGCCCAGGAGCTATATAAAAAACTTTCCAGAACTGGTGCGCACGGCCCTGCCTGAGGAGGCAAAGGAAAAGCCTCTGGAGGTCTGGTTCCAAGATGAGGCGCGCGTTGGCCAACAGGGGACGCTCGCGCGTCTCTGGGCCCGCAAGGGGACGCGCCCGCGGGCACCGAAGGACTGCCGCTACGCCTGGGCCTACATCTTTGGAGCCGTCTGCCCGGCCCGCGCGACCGGCGCCGCGCTCGTCATGCCCTACGCCAACACAGGTGCGATGAGCGACCACCTCGCCGAGATCGCCCGGCACGTTTCGTCCGGCGCGCACGCCATCCTCGTCGTTGACGGCGCCGGCTGGCACAGCTCCAGGGAGCTCGTCGTGCCGGCGAACATCACCCTACTGACGCTTCCGCCCTACAGCCCCGAGCTGAACCCGGTCGAAAACATCTGGCAATTTCTCCGCCAGAACCACCTCGCGAACCGCGTCTTCGAGAGCTACGACGCCATCGTCGGCGCCTGCTGCGAGGCGTGGAACGCGCTCATCGCAATCCCGGAGCGGGTCGCCTCGATAACCTCCCGAGATTGGGCGAAGGTCAGCGGATGATGCCGTTGGTATGACACCACCTTGGAACGCGCTCCGCCGGGTGTTCATGGCATCGCGCATCCGGGCGCCTGACGTGATGATCCGCATCCACCCGTGGAGGCCGAAAAAAGACCCTTGAGCCGTTGAAGGTTGCGAAGAAAAAGCATTTTTGTCAGGATATTAGATGCTCATCTACCCTTGCCGGGACGGCATGAAGACTCACGTTATGGGGTGTTGGCCCTATGCCGGGGTCATCCAAACCAGAAAGGAGCATATCATGCAGACATCCTGCCAATCCTGCACCTTCTTCGACGAACATCACGGCAACCAGAACCAGGTCGATGAGGCCGGTCTGTGCCGTTACAACCCTCCGATCCAGCAGCCCGAAGCCGATGTGCGCGGCCTGTGGCCCGTGGTCAAGGAAGACGATTGGTGTGGCCACCACACCGAGGCGCGCCAGCCGCATTGAGTTGGCACGAACATCGAGATTGCGGCGCCGCCCGACGGCGTCCTTTCTCCCGAAAGGCCGAACCGTCGGCCGCGTAAAGCTCCCATCAAGCGGTGCGCGGGACGCCGTTCAGATGCGTTTGAGGGTATATGACCCGCCTTGAACAAGTTCTGTACGACTCGGCGAAGTCATGGCCGGCTTCTTGCTCGAAAGCACCGGGCGCCGTCGCGCTCGCTCAATATAAGTGGTCTCCGAAAACGCCGACAAGGCAATTACCGGCCTAACCGAACGCCGGTGCTCCACTGACTTGCCCATGCCCGACGAGCCCGACAGCAGTGCCCTACTCCGCCTCGACCGGACTCAGCCGCAGCAACTTGCCATCCTCGTAATCGGTCAGCAGCAAGATAGCGCCGTCACGCGCGGGGATCACGTCGCGGACGCGGCGGTAAAGCTTGATCTGCTCCTCGCCGTCCACCGTCTCGCCATCGAACGAGACCCGCACGAGCGCCTCGGCCGACAGCGCACCGATCAGGGCATCGCCCTGCCAGTCGGGAAAGGTCTCGCCCTCGTAGAACGCCATCCCGGAAGGCGATATCGCCGGTCGCCAGTAGAAGAGCGGACGGGCAAACGCCTCGGTATCGGTCTCGTGGTGCGGAATGGGAACGCCGTTGTAATTCTCGCCGTTCGAGACCACAGGCCAGCCGTAATTGCGCCCCGGCAGAGGGACGTTGATCTCGTCACCGTAAAGCGGGCCCATTTCGTGGATGTAGAGCTCCCCCGTCTCGGGTCGGATCGCGGCGCCGAGCGGGTTGCGGTGCCCGGACGACCAGACCGCGTCGAGCGGTGCGGCGGCGGTTGCAAAGGGGTTGTCCTCGGGGATCGCCCCGTCATCCTCGATCCGTACGACCTTGCCAGATTGGTCTCGTCGCTCTGTGCAGGGTCGAAGCGCTGGCGCTCGCCCGAGGTGACGATGAGCCTGCCGTCGGGCGCGAAGACGAGACGGCCGCCGAAATGGCCCAGACCCACCGATTTCGGCTCCTGCCGCCAGAGGACCTCTGGATCGACCAGAGCATCGCCATCCAGCCGGGCGCGCATCACCACGCCGCCCTTCAGCATGCGGTCCTCCATATCGACATAGGGGCCCAGGCGCGGGTCGGCATCGAGCGGCGCGTCTGCGGATTGCTCCTCGGCGGCTTCGACGTAATAGAGATAGATCAGGCCGTTCTCGGCGAAATCGGGGTGGACCGCCACATCGAGGAGCCCGCCCTGATTGCGGTAGGCGACATCCGGCGTCCCGGTGATCGGCTCGGAAAGGCCGCCCTCCTCGGTAAAGCGGCGCAGGCGGCCCGGCTTTTCGGTGATCAGCAGCGCGCCGTCGGGCAGGTACGCCATGCCCCAAGGATACTCGAGCGTCGCCAGCTCCTCGATCCGGAGCGGTCCCGCGCTCGACAGAACGGTGTCGGCGTCTCGAAGGGTGGTCTGCGCCGAAGCAGCGGTTACAGCTGCCAGTCCAAATGCGAACGCGGCGGCCAGAAGGGAAGGTCGGGGCATCGGTCTCTCCCTATGTAAACAATTTCCGGCAAAGGCCAGCGTTCCCCC
>NZ_CYPR01000245.1 GCF_001408515.1 Jannaschia seosinensis
GGCCGACGTGGAAGGGAATATCCGCAAGGGCAAGGACGCCAAGGAGATCTCGCCTATCGCATTCGATGCCGTCCGGCGCATCGACGCCCTGTTCGACATCGAGCGGGAGATCAACGGGCATAGCCCGGCGGATCGACTGGAGGTCCGGCAGCGCCTGTCGGCCCCGCTGGTCGAGGATCTGGAGCGTTGGCTGCGCGGCGAACGCGCACTCCTGTCCAAGCATGCCAAGGTTGCCAAGGCCATCGACTACCTGCTGGCGCCGAACCATTGGCCGGGCTTCACCCGGTTCCTGGACGACGGACGGATCTGCCTGACCAACAACGCGGCCGAAAGATCGCTCCGCGGCGTGGCCCTCGGCAGGAAATCCTGGCTCTTTGCGGGTTCCGAGCGCGGCGGGCAGCGCGCCGCCTTCATGTATTCCCTGATCGGCACCGCGAAGCTGAACGACATCGACCCGCAGGCTTGGCTCGCCGACGTCATCGCCCGCATCTCCGACATTCCGGTCTCACGCCTGCACGAGTTGCTGCCGTGGGAATGGAACGCCGCTGCGCTCCAGGTCAAGGCAGCCTGACCACGGCACTCGCCGGATGCTTACGAGAAACCGAACCCCATCGAAAAAATTGTTCCTCTGCTTTTCCCTTCGCACCCACCTCCCGTCCGACGCGAAGAACCTGGCCCGCCGCCTTACCGAGATGAGCGACCTGGTCTTCGCCGCGGATGCGGAGACGACGATGGCGATTGCGCCCGAAACACAGGTCAGGATGCTGGAAAGCCTCGTTCGCTTCGAGATCGAAGCCTTTGAGCGCGTGCGTGCGACCGCCGGAAGGCGTAGCACCGAAGCCGCCTCCATGACCTTGCGGCGTGAGGAAGCTCTTCAAGATACACTGCGCCGGGCGCTCTGGCTCGGCGATCGCGACGTCGCGCGTGCCCCCCTCCGCCATGTCGCCGAACAACTCGAGATCGACCTCGACGAGAGCGACGAGGACTGGTCGGCGCTGGCCTACGAAGCAACAAAAGTCCTGCTCGACGTGAGCCAGGAGCGGGGTCGCCGGCAGCAGGGCATCTACGACCAGCCGACCGTGTTTTTCCGTCGCGCGGTCAGCACAGTCGAAACCGCTTCGGCGCCACATCGCACCGCCCCGGCCGACATCACCGTCGCTCCGGCATCATTCGCGACCGATGAGGTATTGCCGGAAGCGGCACCTGTCACGGTCCCGGCCTCTTTCGCGTGCGAGACGGAAACCCCAGTGCCGCCAGTGGCTTGCCCTGAGCCCACACGGCCTCAACCGGAGCCGCAGAATGACGCGGCCGTCCGTCAGAAAGCAACCGCGTGCGAGGCATCCCTTCGCAACACCACATCCCTGTCCGCAACCATTGTGGTGCCGGCCAGCTTCGACATGCCCTCAGGATACGATGAGGAGCGTTGGCAAGAGGCCCGGATCGCGGCCCGTCCGCCGCGTATCCTGATCGACCGATCCTTGCTTTCGGAAAGCATCCGCGCGGCCCTTGAGAAGCAGCGGGGGATCACCCTCACCGAAGCAATCGAACTCTACTTCGAGCTCCTGAGCTGGGGATACCGGGCCCCGTTCAACAAGCATCAGAAACGCAAGGCCATTCCGGAGAAACTCAAGACCGCATCTGTCGACGAGCGTCTTTGCGAGGATCACAGGGGAAAGCGCAGGCTCGCACTCGATTTCTGGCCGTCCGCTCTCGGCGACGAACCGGTTGACGAGATCCATGTCGATGAGGTGAACGACGCGCTTCAACGGTTTTGGGGAGTTCCGGCCAATCACGGTAGGTCGGCCAACGACCGCGCCAACTACGGTATCATGGAATTGATCGAGATGGCCGATGCCAGGGCGGCCCAGCTCGACAAGGACATCGAGGCTGCCGAATTGCGCGGCGCAGGGTCCGAGGAGATCGACAAGATGCGCCTGCAAGGTCACAAGGCTCGCGTCTCGGTGACGACATACATCAAGCATGGCCGCGTCATGCGCGGTCGGCGAGATGCTGATGGACATGCAGCTGATCGACCAGAACCCGTTCAGTATCTGCACTTGGACCAACGATGAAGAGAAGGCTCTGAAGAGCTCGGAAGGCCAGCGCAGGCGGGAAGCGTGGGACGACCGGATCTATGACCTGTGGAACTCCCGGATCTATCAGGAGCCTCTCGAAGACATCGGTGACCCGCTGTTCTGGGCGCCGCTTATCGCGCGCCATCAGGGGATGCGCATGGAGGAAATCCTTCAGCTGGGGCCGGACGACTTCGGCGTCGACAAGGGAATTCCGTATCTGCGTATTCGCCACGACATCGTGAACGGCGTGAAAACCCTCAGCAGCGCACGGATTCTTCCGATCCACCCGCAACTGGTCGAACTCGGCCTCTTGAAACTGGTCGATATGCGCAGGAAGGCAGGTCACATCCGACTGTTCCCGTTCTTGAACCGCGGCAAGGTGAAGGGCACGTTCTCGGCGAATTTCAGCAAGATGTTCGGATATTACCGGCGGACCAACGGGTGCTACTGGGCAGGTCTGGACTTCCACGCCCTGCGCACGACGTTCCATCATGACCTCCTGGGCGACGACAAGTCTGACGCAATTCGCTGCCGAATTATGGGGCACACCCGCACCGACGAGGGCGACGCATCATACGGACAAAACCTTGGCATTGAGAAGCTTGCCGAACGCATGAAATCGGTCGTGGTCGATATCTCGATGATCAGGAGACCCTTCGATGACCCGTCCGCCATGACGAACGCTCGGGCACGGGAACAAGGCCTACGGATCGTCGGATAGCAGCGAGCCGGCGGACCGGCCGCGCGCGAACAACGAAGTTCCGCATCAGAGTGACGCGAACCCCAGGAAACGCGGCGGCACCACTGTCGTCATCCAGATACCGTTTTCCGACAGCAAAAAGGTCTGTTCTGCGGCAACCATGGCAGCGCAGTCACGGTCAAGACCACAGCTTTTCCATGCCGGGCCCCGACGATCCTGGCGGTTTCGACATCGCGGCTGAGATGGACGAACTGCCGACGCTGCGGTCGCAGGCCCTCTGCAAAGATCGCGTCCAGGTGATGCCGGGCTGTGCCGTGGTAGAGCGTGTCTGGAGGAACCGCGGCCGTCAGCCCGAAGTCGAGCGCGAGCGAGTGACCCTGCGCCGCGCGGACGCGCGCGATAGAGCAACCTGCGGTCTGGAAATTCTGCTGAGAGCGGGTCATGCATTCTGGCATTCCCATTTGATGTAGGCCTTGGTCTCGGAGGCCCATTTCTCGTCGATCTCTACGAGGACGGCGCTGACCAGTCGCAGCAGAGCGTCGTCGCTGGGAAAGACCCTGACCTTTACGGTGCGCCGCTTGAGCTCCTGCTGGACGGATCGCTCCATCGGGTTTGAAGTGCGCAGCCGGCGGCGATGGTGCTCGGGCAGCGTGAAGACCGCGAGCCCCTCGGGCGCGTTTTCCTCCAGCCATGCGGCCAGCTTCGGCGCAGAGGTGCGATAGCTGGCGACGATCTCTGCCAAGGCCGTTTCTGCCTTGGCGAGCGTGCTGGCATTCCACACGGTGCGCAGCTCAGCTCCGATGCGCTTGCGGATCTCGACGTTCGGAGCGTGATGAATGGCGTTGCGCGCGAGATGGAACTGGCAGCG
>NZ_CYPR01000246.1 GCF_001408515.1 Jannaschia seosinensis
GAGCTGATGGAGGCGCGCGACGAGCGCCGTCTGCTCCGCCTGCAAAAGCAGCAGGCCGCCGTCAAGCTGCTCATCATCAACGAACTGGGCTTCGTGCCGCTGAGCAAGACCGGCGCAGAGCTCTTGTTCGAGCTGATCTCGCAGCGCTATGAGCGCGGCTCCACGATGATCACCAGCAACCTGCCGTTCGACGAATGGACCGAAACCTTCGGCACCGAACGCCTGACCGGCGCACTGCTCGACAGGCTGACACACCACGTCAACATCCTCGAGATGAACGGCGACAGCTATCGGCTCGGCCAAAGCCGCGCCCGAAAGGCCCAAGCCAGAACCTGATCACCCGCCACAGGATTGGCCCTGCGGGCCAATGCGCCATGGCACGCGCCAGCTATGCGGCAAGCGCGCGCGCCATGGCGCTTGGCGCCCTGTCGCTGGCCTGGTTTTGCGCCGCCGCGTGGCCGGTTTTTACTCCGCCGTTGACACTCTGGAGAATAGACAGGATCGAGGAGGGGCTAGATCGACGTGTATCTGCCGTTCGTACGGAACGTGAACTTTTTGAGCCAAGCGATGAGGTTGAAGATAGCTCTGGAAGAGTGAGGCCGTTGGCTCCTCTTCCAGTCGACGCGTTGATTATGAATCTCCCTACTTTGCGACCCGACGATCTTCCACATGCGCCGTACGTTGCCGTTGCGGGCTCACCTTGGCCGGGTTCCGCTGCGTTTTACCGGTCGCTTAACGGAAGTGATTATCGTCTGAGCAAAATCGTCGATGGGCCGTCGATCATTGGTGAAACGCTGACAGAGTTGCATGCGGCTCGTGCTGCTGTAGTTGATCACGGACCAGAGCTTCTCGTGCGGGTTGCATCCGGATCTCTCGCTTCAGTTGAGCACTCGGCATTTCTTGCCGGTGCGAATGCTGCAGTGATTGGAGATCACGTCCAAGACATTTGGGAGATTATCCAGTTTCGCGACGTCCGCCTAGTTAAGCCAAACGTATGGGCTATCAAAACTCGTTTGCGCGGACAAAAAGGCACCGAGGGGAAAATCCGCAGTACGTGGCCCATTGGAAGTCATATTGTCATGCTAGATGAAACCGGAGTTATGTCCGAAAGTTGGTGATGGCCTGAAGTAGGCGGCATATCATGGCGGTGTTCACGCGCCGTCAGTCTCAAAAGAGAAAGGATATGCCACCATGGCCAAATCTACCGTTGTCCCGTTCGAACTGCCATCGGAATTTTCTGCGGATCCGTTGACCGAGGTAATCCAAGCTGGGGCCAAGGAGCTTCTGCGAACGGCGGTTCAGGCGGAGGTATCCGCCTTCCTCGCCGAGCATGCGCATCTTCTGGACGAGGAGGGCCGCCAGCGTCTTGTGCGCCATGGTTTTCTGCCCGAGCGCGAGATGATGACCGGGATCGGGACCATTCCTGTGCAGGTCCCGCGCGTGCGCGATCGCGGCCGCAATGAAGATGGGAGCAAGATCAAGTTCCGCTCGGCGCTGGTACCG
>NZ_CYPR01000247.1 GCF_001408515.1 Jannaschia seosinensis
GTTTCTTGAACAGCTCTGGCTTGATTTTGTGCCAGTCCTTCATGGCCTGCAAGGGCGCCTTGCTGGCCAACGCTGATTGCGGGAGCTGCTGGTTGTAGAGCCAGACGTATCGGTGGAGCGTGATCTCCAGGTCCTCGCCTGATCGGAAATGGTGGCTCTGCAGGACCTCTTCGATCCGGCCGTTGAAGCGCTCGACCATTCCGTTGGTCTGCGGCGACTTCGGCGGGGTCAGGCGGTGGTCGATGTCGAGGGCGGCGCAAAGCGCGTCGAAGGCGTGCTCTCCCGTGGCAGTCCGCTTGCGCAGGCCGAAAACGCGGGCGGTGAACTCCTTGCCATTGTCGGTGAGAATGGTGCGGATGCGGATCGGGCAGGCGCGCTCCAGATCGCGCAGGAAGCGCCGTGCGTTGGCCGCGGTCTTTGCCGGGAAGACACGGATGAAGACCCATCGGGTCGCCCGGTCGATGGCCACGAAGAGGTAACGGCGGCGGGTCTCATCGGCCATTTGCGGCAGGTATTTCACGTCGATGTGGAGGTAGCCCGGCTCGTAGGCCTTGAAGGCGCTGTACTTCGGCTTGGCCGCCTTGGCCTTCAGGTCGCGCAGGTTTCCCACGCCATGCCGGCGCAGGCAGCGATCCAGCCCCGAGCGCGAGGCGTTCGGGTTCAGGAACTCCCGCACAACCGCCAGCAGATCATCCAGCGACACCAGCAGCGCCTTTCGCAGGGCCACCGCGACGGCCTCTTGCGGTGGTGTCAGCGTCGTCTGGAGCCTGTGCGGCGTGTGGCTGCGATCCGCGACGCTGTCGCGCTTGCGCCACTTGTAAACGGTCTGCTCCGTTATGCCGAAGCGCTCGGCCAGCACCGGAGCAGGCTCCGTGCTCGCCTGGATCGCCGCCCGCACCTTCGGCGTGGTCGTGGCCTGCTTGTGAAGATGTATCAGCATGGTCGTGCCCCGTCTCGAAGGTCCCTCAGAACCGATCTTGCCATGAAGAGCGCGGATCGTCGCGGGGAAAGGTGATCATCCGGGGCGGAACATCTATGCGTCGGCACCGGCCAGCGCCTCGGCGACTGCGTTAAGATGACTTGAGAGGATTTCGACGGCGAGTATATGGCGATCTGTCAGGAAAAGACGGATAATAAAATTTGGGTCTATTGTCCGGCGCGTCTTCAAGCGTTTCTCAACAAACTGCCTCGGGATGGACGCCACATCCTCCCCCTCTGTCAGGGAAGTTGTCGCCTGCTCTGATGCAGAAAGTGTATTCTGAGGCGGGCGGGACAGGACGACGAAATGGCTTACTCACCTGAACGGAAGGCTGCGGTGATCGGGAAGATGCTGCCGCCGAACAACATGCCCTTGGGCCGGCTGGCCAAGGAGGAAGGGATCAGCGTGGCGACGCTTGCGAAGTGGCGGGCGGAGGCGCGGGCGAAGGGGCAGTTCCTGCCCGAAGCGAACGCGGGTCCCGAGAGCTGGACCTCAGCGGACAAGCTCGCTGCGGTGATCGAGACGGCGTCACTGAATGCAGTGGAGCTTGGCGAATATTGTCGGCGCCGCGGCATCTACCCCGATCAGCTGACTGTCTGGCGGGAGGCCTGCGCGCGGGCCAACGACTGGGAACGAGCGGCGTCCCGCCAGATCGCGCGGGAAACACGGGACGCCAACAAGCGGGTGCAGCAGCTGGAACGGGAACTGGCGCGCAAGGAAAAGGCCCTGGCCGAGGCGGCGGCGCTGATGATCCTGCGAAAAAAGGCCGAGGCGATCTGGGGCCCAGAGGGAGGCGCGGAGGAATGACGCCTGCTCACGATCGCCGACATGTTGCAGCCCTCATCGACGAGGCCGTATCAGCCGGAGCTCGGTTCACAGCCGCTTGCGCTGCCCTTGGCCTGAACCCACGCACGCTCCAGCGCTGGCGGGATCCGGTCGGCGGGATCTGCGAGGACCGTCGTCCGTCTGCGGACCGGCCGGCGCCGACAAACCGGCTCAGCGAGGCGGAACGCGACAAGATCGTCGCCACCTGCAACGCGCCGGAGTTCGCCAGCCTGCCGCCCAGCCAGATCGTGCCTCGGCTGGCTGACCGCGGCGACTACATCGCGTCGGAATCCAGCTTTTACAGGGTGTTGCGCGAACGCGGCCAGAACCATCGCCGCGGTCGCGCGCGTCCGGCCACGCGCCCCAAGCCGCCCACCAGCTTCGAGGCGAAGGCGCCGTGCCAGGTCTGGAGCTGGGATATCACGTGGCTGCCCGGGCCGATCGCCGGCACCTTCTTCTACCTCTACCTCATCGTCGATATCTTCAGCCGGAAGATCGTCGGCTGGGAGGTCCATGACCGCGAGACCGCCGACTTCGCCGCCCTGGTTCTCAAGCGTGCGGTATGGTCCGAGAAGTGTCTCACCAATCCCTTGGTGCTGCATGCCGACAATGGCAGCCCCATGAAGGGCGCAACGATGAAGGTGACGATGGAGCGGCTCGGCGTGACCGCGTCGTTCAGCCGACCCCGGGTCAGCAATGACAATCCGTTCTCCGAGGCCCTGTTCCGGACCTGCAAATATACGCCCGGTTGGCCAACCCGCGGCTTCGCGACGATCGAGGAGGCGCAGATCTGGGTCCAGACCTTCGTCACCTGGTACAACACCGAGCATCGGCACAGCGCCATCCGCTTCGTGACACCCGACCAGCGCCATCGTGGCGAGGAAAAGGCGCTGCTGGCAGAGCGCCACCGCGTCTACCAGATGGCCCGCGCCGTACACCCGGAACGCTGGTCAGGTCAGACCCGCGACTGGCAGCCCATCGGCTCGGTCTGGCTTAACCCCGAGCGACCCGATGCCGGGCGCAGAGGCCATGGGGCTGCCGACGCGCTCCCCCATGAAGCTGGCGGCGGCGGCCCCATGGCCGGCCCAGCCGAGAACGCAGCGTGAAAACGAGTGCAGGCGACAACTACCTTGACGAACACCGCCATCTTCCTGATCCGTAACGACGAGAAGCGCCCCATCGTCGCCAATCTCGACGTCGCGCGTGCGCTTGAGGTCGGGAAGGACGCGCTCTTCCTCATCGACCAAGCCATCCTCACCGAAGGAAAGGCGCACGAGGCCCCCGGCGACAAGGGCTGTGATCAGCATGTCGCCCTGCCATTCGGGAAACATGTCGCCCTCGTAGATGATGAAGTCATTGGGGGCGATTACCGGGTCCCAGAAGTACAGCGGCTGAACGGTGCCGTCCATTTTCGCCATGCCCGTTCCAATCGGGGCGCCGCCGAAGCGCTCGTATCGGCGGCCATAGGAGACCAGCGGCCAACCGTAATTGGCGCCGGGCTCGATCAGGTTCAGTTCGTCGCCGCCTTGTAGCCCCATCTCGACCACGACGAGCTCGCCGTCGATCACCTGCGCCCCTTCGATGTTGCGATGGCGTAGGACCATATCGAATCATCCGCCTCCGGGATGCCGACAAACGGATTATCGTCGGGAATGGAGCCATCGAGGTTAACGCGGATCGTCTTGCCCCAGGTCGCGCCCAGTTGCTGGGCGCGCGGACGGTTCTCGAACGTGAAATGCTCACCCGTCGTGATGAAGACGTGGCCGTCGCCGTCGAAGGCGATGCGGCTGCCGTAATGAAGGGGCTCGGGGGCGGAAGGGTCCTGCACCCAGGTATCCTCGAATCCTTCGACGGTCGAGAGATCCTCCAGGCGCCCGCGGCCCGCCGCCGTGGCCGAGAGGGCCATGCCGTCGGCGTTGGTGCCCATCGGCTTGGCGTAGGAGATGTAGATCATGCGATTCTCGGCAAAGTTCGGGCCCATCTCCACGTCGAGCATGCCACCCTGCCGTTCATCGCGCACTTCGGGCAATCCGTCGATCGGCGCGGACAAGGTGCCGTCGGAGGTGACGTGCCGCAGCGTGCCCGTCCTTTCGGTGAGGAGGTAGCCTTCGTCACCGGGCAGGTTTTCAATGGCCCAGGGATGCACGAGGCCATCGACGATCGTATCGACGGCGAGATCGGTTCGCGTCACCATGACGGGAGCGCGAAACTGCGCGTCGAAAGCGGGCGGGTAGGAGGTTGCGCGCTCCCCCCACTCGAATGCCGGATCGGTCTGGCCATGGGCGGCCGGAGCAATCAGAAGCGCGGCCAGAGCCGCATAGTTGGTCATCGTTATCACGATATGTCCTTTGCAGCGGATCCTGAGCGGCTGCAGAGCAAATCCTCTGCGCTGCGAAGGGTTCCCGATGCTGCCCGACCCCACTTGATCGCGCGGAGCGCTGCGTATAGACGCGCCCGGTCCCCCAAGGGACGTGCAGCAACGCCGTGTCCGGTTCCGTATCGCTTCGGGGGCCGTGTCCGGCCAAAGGAGAAGCGACATGAAACTCAACGAACTGCGCGACAATCCCGGCGCCGCCCCGAAGGCGAAGCGCGTCGCGCGCGGCCCCGGCTCCGGCAAGGGCAAGATGGGCGGCCGCGGCATCAAGGGCCAGAAATCCCGCTCCGGCGTGGCCATCAACGGCTACGAAGGCGGCCAGATGCCGATCTACCAGCGTCTGCCCAAGCGCGGCTTCACCAAGCCAAACCGCAAAAGCTTTGCCGTCGTGAATCTCGGCAAGATCCAGGAGTTCATCGATGCGGGCAAACTCGATGCCGGCAACGTGACCGAGGATACGCTGGTCGAAAGCGGCCTCGTGCGCCGCAAGCTCGACGGGGTGCGCGTTCTGGGCAAGGGCGATCTGACCGTCAAGGCGACGATCACCGTCACTGGCGCCTCGAAAGGCGCGGTCGCGGCAATCGAGAAAGCGGGCGGATCGATCACGGTCGCGGCACCCGCCGAGGCCTGAACGGTTCAGGATCGGTTGTAGGCGCGCCGCAGCTCGCCTACACGGACCCAAGTTTTCCCGATACGCCGCCCGCGGGGGACCGTTGGGCGGCGTTCCAGTCATAAGAGGGACGCTCGCATGGCTTCAGCCGCAGAGCAGATGGCCGCCAACATGAGTTGGGGTGCGTTGGGCAAGGCCAAGGAGCTTCGCCAGCGCATCCTGTTCACGATCGGCCTGCTGATCATCTATCGCTTTGGGACCTACATTCCCGTTCCCGGCATCGACGGTAGCGCCCTGCGCGATTTCGTCGAGCAGGCGAGCGCCGGTCTGGGCGGCGTGCTCAACATGTTCACGGGTGGCGCGATCGGCCGGATGGGCGTCTTCGCGCTTGGCATCATGCCGTACATTTCCGCCTCGATTATCGTGCAGCTCATGACGGCGATGGTGCCGCATCTTGAGCAGCTGAAGAAAGAGGGTGAGCAGGGGCGCAAGAAGATCAACCAGTACACCCGCTACGGCACCGTCGCGCTGGCGACGCTGCAGGGATACGGTCTGGCCGTGTCGCTGGAGGCCGGGGGGCTGGCACATGATCCGGGGCTGTTCTTCCGGGCGGCCTGCGTCATCACGCTGGTCGGCGGGACGATGTTCCTGATGTGGCTGGGCGAGCAGATCACCGCGCGCGGCATCGGCAACGGCATCTCGCTTATCATCTTCGTGGGCATCGTGGCCGAGCTTCCGGCAGCCTTCGCGCAATTCTTTGAAAGCGGGCGGACCGGGGCGCTGAGCACGCCGGTGATTCTCGGCGTGACGCTCATGCTGATCGCGACGCTGTTCTTCGTGGTGTTCATGGAGCGCAGCCTGCGCAAGATCCACATCCAGTATCCGCGCCGCCAGGTCGGCATGAAGGTCTATGACGGCGGGTCGAGCCACCTGCCGATCAAGGTGAACCCTGCGGGCGTCATCCCGGCCATTTTCGCATCGTCCCTGCTGCTGCTGCCGACGACCATCAGCACGTTTTCCGGGCAGAATTCGGGTCCCGTCATGTCGACGATTCTGGCCTATTTCGGTCCCGGGCAGCCGCTCTACCTGCTGTTCTTCGGGGGCATGATCGTCTTCTTCACATATTTCTACACCCACAATGTCAGCTTTAAGACCGACGACGTGGCTGATAACCTCAAGAACCAGAACGGGTTTATTCCGGGCATCCGGCCGGGCAAGCGGACGGCAGAATACCTTGAATACGTGGTCAACCGCGTGCTCGTTCTCGGTGCCGGGTATCTCGCGCTCGTGGCGCTGATCCCCGAGATCGTACGGCAGGAACTCGCCATCACGGCCTATTTCGGCGGAACCTCGATCCTGATCATCGTATCGGTGGGGATGGACACGATCCAGCAGGTGCAGTCACATCTACTTGCGCATCAGTACGAGGGGCTGATCGAGAAGAGCCAACTTCGCGGCAAACGGCGCGGGCGGAACAAGGGGACGGCACGTCGATGAATATCATCCTTCTGGGGCCGCCGGGCGCGGGAAAGGGAACGCAGGCACGGCGGCTGGAGGCCGAGCGCGGCATGGTCCAGCTATCCACCGGCGACATGCTCCGCGAGGCCCGGACGTCGGGTACGGAGATGGGAGAGCGCGTTGCCGCGATCATGGATGCGGGGCAGCTCGTCACCGACGAGATCGTGATCGGCCTGATCGAGGAGAAGTTGAAGGGCGGCGAGGGCGGCGGGTTCATCTTCGACGGCTTTCCCCGCACGCTGGCCCAAGCCGAGGCCCTCAGCGGGCTTTTGGCCAAGCATGGCGAAAAGCTCGACGCGGTAATCGCCATGGAAGTCGATGACGGCGCCTTGGTGGAGCGGATCGTCGCAAGATCGACCTGCGCCAATTGCGGGGAGGTCTACAACGACATCACCCGGCCGATCCCGGCGGACGGCAAGTGCGTCGTCTGCGGAGGAACCGAGTTCAAGCGGCGCGCGGACGACAATGCCGACGCGCTGACGACGCGTTTGATGGAATATTACAAGAAGACGTCCCCCCTGATCGGCTATTACTACGCCAAGGGGGAGTTGCGGACGGTGGACGGACTGGGTGAGATCGACGAGGTCGCTGGCGCCATCGCGGATATTCTCGCGAACGCCTGACAAAAAGTTCTTGACAGGCCGGCGCGCAGCGCTTGACGCCGTTCGGCCAACCCCCTAAGTCGCAATCTCCGCCGGGAATCGCTTGATTCCCGGTGGCCTGTTTCTGGGTCCCCGGAATTTGCCGTGGCCCGTTGTGAAAAAAGGTTCTGGGACTACGGAACCGCAACACGAGAAGGATATACCTTTGGCTCGCATCGCTGGCGTCAACATTCCGACGGGGAAGCGCATTCCGGTCGCGCTGACCTACATCACGGGCATCGGCCCCTCAAAGGCGAAAGAAATCATCGATGCGGTCGGCGTCGATGGCAGCCGTCGTGTCAATGAACTGTCGGATGCAGACATTCTGCAAATACGGGAATATATCGACGCCAACGTGACCGTCGAAGGCGATCTGCGCCGCGAGACGCAGATGAACGTGAAGCGTCTGATGGATCTCGGCTGCTACCGTGGCTTGCGTCACCGCCGCAATTTGCCGGTGCGGGGTCAGCGGACCCACACCAATGCGCGGACCCGCAAGGGGCCGGCGAAGGCAATTGCCGGCAAGAAGAAATAAAGGAGCGCGAGATATGGCACGTGATACCCGTCGCAGCGCTCCGAAGCGCAAGGAACGCAAGAACATCGCCGCTGGTGTGGCGCATGTGAACTCTTCGTTCAACAACACCAAAATTCTGATCTCGGACGTTCAGGGCAACGCAATTTCGTGGTCGTCGGCCGGCACGATGGGCTTCAAGGGGTCGCGTAAATCGACCCCTTACGCCGCCCAGATGGCTGCCGAGGACGCTGCCAAGAAAGCGCAGGAACACGGCATGAAGACGCTCGACGTCGAGGTTCAGGGACCCGGCTCCGGTCGCGAGAGCGCGTTGCGTGCACTTGCCGCCGTCGGCCTGCAGATCACCGCGATTCGCGATGTGACGCCGATGGCGCATAACGGCTGCCGTCCGCCGAAGCGCCGCCGCGTCTGATCGCCGTACCGAAGACAGGGCAGGGGCCGTGGGGCCCCTGTTTCGCCGTTTAATCACCTCGGGGGTCCGTCGCCATCCGCCCCGGCGAAGGACAGGAATGGAGGGACAGGGCATGATCCACAAGAATTGGCAGGAACTCATCAAGCCGGCGCAGCTTGATGTCCGTCCGGGCAACAATCCCGGCCGCCAAGCGACAATCGTGGCCGAGCCGCTGGAGCGTGGCTTCGGCCTGACGCTTGGCAACGCGCTGCGCCGGGTGCTGATGTCGTCGCTTCAGGGCGCGGCCATCACCAGTGTTCAGATCGACAATGTTCTCCACGAGTTCTCGTCCATCTCTGGTGTCCGGGAAGACGTGACGGATATCATTCTTAACCTCAAGGGTGTCGCGCTAAAGATGGAAGTCGAGGGGCCGAAGCGCGTCTCGATCTCGGCCAAGGGCCCGATGGTGGTCACGGCCGGTGATATTTCGGAGTCCAACGGCATTCAGGTGCTCAATCGCGACCACGTCATCTGTCACTTGGACGATGGTGCGGATCTGTACGTGGAGCTGACGGTAAACACCGGGAAGGGTTACGTTTCCGCTGACAAGAATAAGCCTGAGGATGCGCCGATCGGTTTGATTCCGATCGATGCAATCTACTCGCCGGTCAAGAAGGTATCCTACGAGGTCCAGCCGACGCGCGAAGGGCAGGTTCTCGACTATGACAAGCTGACGCTGAAGCTTGAGACAGACGGGTCCATCGCGCCCGATGACGCGGTGGCTTATGGGGCTCGTATCCTTCAGGATCAGCTTCAGATCTTCGTCAATTTCGACGAGCCGGAGGCCGCGCGCGGTGCCGAGGCGGCGGACGATCTCGAGTTCAACCCGCTGCTGCTCAAGAAAGTCGACGAGCTGGAGTTGTCCGTCCGGTCGGCCAACTGCCTGAAGAACGACAACATCGTTTACATTGGCGATCTGATCCAGAAGACCGAGGCGGAGATGCTGCGCACGCCGAATTTTGGCCGCAAGTCTTTGAACGAGATAAAGGAAGTGCTGTCGGGGATGGGCCTGCATCTTGGAATGGACATCGTCGATTGGCCGCCGGAGAATATCGAGGATCTGGCCAAGAAGTTCGAAAACGAGTTCTAAGTTTTGCGGGCGTGGTTCCGGCCACGCCCACGCGATCTGGGCAATTCCGCCCCAATAAGGAGGGACCGGCAACGCACCGGACCCGGACAAAGCATCAATTGGAGTATATGATATGCGTCACGCCCGCGGATACCGCCGTCTCAATCGGACCCACGAACACCGCAAATCGATGTTCAAGAACATGGCCGCCAGTCTGATTGAGCACGAGCAGATCAAGACGACGCTGCCGAAGGCCAAAGAACTGCGCCCGGTCTTGGAGAAAATGATCACGCTGGCGCGGCGTGGCGATTTGCATGCCCGCCGTCTGCTGGCTTCGCGCTTGCATGACGAAGCGGCTGTGTCGAAGCTCATTGATGTCTTGGCGCCCCGGTATGCCGACCGTCAAGGCGGATACGTTCGGGTTCTGAAAGCGGGATTCCGGTATGGCGACATGGCCCCGATGGCCATCATCGAGCTCGTCGATCGTGACGTCGATGCGAAGGGCGCGGCTGACCGCGCACGTGTCGAGGCCGAAGAAGAAGCCTGAGCCGCATCAAAGGCAATTGAGAGTATCAGGAAGGCCCCGTCGGTACTGGCGGGGTCCTTTTTGCGTTAATGGAACGCCCAAACAGGATCGCCGGTCTGCGGATCTAGCCACACCCGACCATACCCGTGTTCTTTTAGTAAAAATCTTCACTGTCCATTAACCCTTCTGCGGCTTAGTCGTGGCCGACCCGGGCGTTGAACTCGATCCCGGCCTCCGCAGCATTGAGACCGACCCGATGACAACGCTTTTGCAACAGCTCAAGGAACTGGCACCCGAGGGGTTTGGGTTCGGCGCGCATATTCGGTTCGCCGCACCGCTCTATCAGAGAAGTGCTTATCCGGAAGCTTGGCGCGAACTGTACGGGCGCCAGAACTATGCATTGCGCGACCCAATGATGTTCTGGGCGATTGCCAATTCCGGTGCGATCCGTTGGAGCGAAATCGAGATGCCTGATCCATTCAGCGTCTTGGAGAAGGCGCGGGCGTATGGCTTAAACTTCGGCGTCGTTATCTCCTGTGGCCCGATCACCTCGCGAACTGTTCTGGGCCTGGCGAGTTCGCTTCGAGAGTTCACTGGCGATGAGATGACGTGGGCAACCTCTATTGCCTTGGAAATCCATCGCGTGACCGAGCCGGTTGCAAGCCTGCCGCCCGAACTCGACGCGGCGCGCCGCGCCGACGCGCTCGGTGTATCTCCGAGCGAGGCGGCGGCCGAGATGGACATCCCCCCCGCCGCCTATCTGACCCGGCTGGCCCGCGCGCGCGATATGGCGGGCGCTGGCAGCCCTGCGGGAGCCAGCGGCATCCCCTGATCCCGCCCGGCCCTGCGCCGAACCTCACCACATCGCGAGAAACAATCCCCTGGTGTCCCCGACAACCCGGCAAAGGAATCTGTACGTCCATGAAAGTCACGACCCTTTCCATCCAGAACCTCCATACCCACGGGCCGCTCTTCGCGGACTTGCTTCGGGCGCGACACCGGACGTTCATCGAGCAGGCGAAGTGGGACCTTCCGGCAGCTGACGGAATGGAGTTCGACCAATATGATACGCCGGCCAGCCGATGGGTTGCCGTGCATGATTACGGCCGCATCCTTGCCGGAATCCGCCTGACCCCGACGACACATCGTTGCGGCATGTATTCTTACATGATCCGGGACGCGCAGCGTGGTCTGCTCGATACTATTCCGTCCAATCTCCTGTACGAGGATGCGCCGGTTGCACGGCATGTTTGGGAGCTGAGCCGCGGCTTCGTCTCCGATGAGGTTCCCGCCGCGATGCGGGTCCGCGTGCAGGTCCAGATCATTGCGGAGATGGTCCGCTCGGCGCGTGAAATCGGGGCGACCTCGGTTCTCGGGCTCGTGCCGTTGAACCTGCCGCGTTGGGCACGGCGCGTGGGGCTGGAATGTGAGCAGGCCGGCCCGGTTCTGGACATCGACGGGGCGAGCAACGTGTGCATGAACATCTCTATGGTTGCCAAAATGCACTGAAACCGGAATCGAGCAAGCTTCGCATGGGCTTTGTGCAAAGGGGACCGTGGCCTATATCGTGCTCATGGCTGATCTTTTCGACAACGCCGCCGCCGCACCTGCGGCCGATGTGCCGCCCTCCAACCGTCCTGGCCCGCTGGCCGACAGGCTACGACCCGCTTCGCTCGATGACGTAATCGGGCAGGGGCATCTGCTGGGCCCCGATGGCGCCCTTCGGGTCATGCTCGAAGGCGCGCTGCCCAGTCTGGTTCTCTGGGGGCCGCCGGGCGTCGGCAAGACGACCATCGCGCGGCTTCTGGCGGATCGGGCGGGGCTGCACTTCGTTCAGATCTCGGCGATTTTCACCGGCGTTGCCGACTTGCGGCGGGTCTTCGAGATGGCGCGCAATCGGCGGGCGAACGGGCAGGGGACGCTGCTTTTCGTCGACGAGATCCACCGCTTCAACAAGGCGCAGCAGGATGGTTTCCTTCCGTACATGGAGGACGGGACGATCACGCTCGTCGGCGCGACGACCGAGAACCCGTCATTCGAACTCAATGCCGCGCTGATGAGCCGGGCGCAGGTTCTCGTTCTACAGCGCCTCACCTTGCGCGACATGGAGCTTCTGACGCAGCGCGCGGAGGCGGAACTGGGGGCAAAGCTACCGCTGGACGGACCTGCCCGCGAGGTTTTGCAGGAAATGGCCGACGGCGATGGCCGCGCGCTTCTGAACCTGGTGGAGCAGGTGGCTGGATGGGGCGCGACCAAGCGCGTTGATCGCGACATGCTGGCGGCACGTCTGCAGCGGCGTGCCGCACAATACGACAAATCTGGTGACAGCCATTACAACCTGATTTCTGCATTGCACAAATCGGTCCGCGGCAGCGATCCGGACGCCGCGCTCTATTGGCTGGCCCGGATGCTGAAGGGGGGCGAGGACCCGCGCTATCTGGCCCGGCGGGTGACCCGGATGGCCGTGGAGGATATCGGCCTTGCCGATCCGCAAGCGCAGGGGATCTGTCTCCAGGCATGGGAGACCTATGAGCGGCTGGGTAGCCCCGAGGGCGAGCAGGCGATCGCCAATGCGGTGCTCTATCTCGCACTCGCACCCAAATCGAACGCGTCCTACTCGGCTTACAAGGCGTCGATGAAGCAGGCGGGGGAAACCGGCTCGGAGCCGCCGCCCATGCATATCCGGAACGCGCCGACGAAGATGATGAAGGATCAGGGCTATGGCTCGGGCTATGCCTACGATCACGATCAGGTGGACGGGTTCTCCGGGCAGAACTACTTCCCCGACGGCATGAAGCGGCCGGTCTATTACGTGCCGGTTGACCGCGGGTTCGAGCGGGAACTTGGACGCAGGCTCGACTGGTTCGTGGAGCAGCGCGCGAAGCGGGGCAAAGGTTGACACGGGCCGGGCACGGGAAGAAACGGCGCCCATGACTTACCCCCTCCTCTCTGTCGCGATTGGCGGCGCGCTTGGCGCGTCGGCGCGATTTCTGCTTGGCGTTGGACTGGCCCGGCCGGGATTTCCCGTCGCCATGCTCACCGCCAACGTCGTGGGATCCTTCCTGATGGGCGCGTTGGCTGTGTGGCTTGCGCATCGGGGCCTGACGCATTGGCAGCCGTTTCTGCTGACCGGACTTCTCGGCGGGTTCACGACGTTTTCGGCGTTCTCGCTGGAGACGATCACGCTGATCGAGCGGGGGCAGGCCACGCAGGCGGGCTTCTACGTCGTGCTTTCGGTCGGGCTTTCGATCGGAGCGCTGGCATTGGGAATGTGGCTTGCACGGAGTGTGGCATGAGCGTTGTGCAAACGGTGATCGTCGATGCCGGCGAAGCGGATCAGCGTCTGGATCGCTGGCTGAAGCGGCGATTCCCGCAGCTTACACAGGGCAATGTCGAGAAGATGTGCCGCAAGGGCGAAATCCGCGTCGACGGCGCGCGTGTGAAGGCGAACACGCGGGTTGAGGCGGGGCAATCGGTGCGCGTGCCGCCGCTGCCCGAAGGCCGCGCGCCCGCGGCGCCCCGGCGAGAAAAGGTCCTGCAGGCGGATGCGGAGATGATCCGATCCTGTGTGATCTACCGCGACGACCATCTCCTGGCGCTCAACAAGCCGCCGGGGCTCGCGTCGCAAGGCGGCAGCGGTCAGACCCGGCACGTGGACGGATTGGGTGACGCGCTGCGCTTCGATGCGCAAGAGCAGCCGCGCCTCGTCCATCGGCTCGACAAGGACACGTCCGGAATTCTGATCATGGCGCGCAATCGTCTGACGGCGGCGGCCCTGTCGGAGGCATTCCGGGACCGGGAGACGCGCAAGATCTACTGGGCGGCGGTCGCGGGCGTGCCGCATCCGCGCATGGGCACGGTGCGCTACGGCCTCGTAAAAAGCGGTGGCGGCGGTGACGGCGGCGAGAAGATGCGGGCGGTCCTGCCCGACGAGGTGCCGGACGTGAAAGGTGCCAAGAACGCGACGACCGATTACGCCGTCCTCGAAAGCCTCGGCACGCGCGCGGCTTGGATGGCTCTCGTTCCTGTGACGGGGCGGACGCACCAGCTTCGTGCGCACATGGCAGAGTTGGGCCATCCGATTGCCGGCGACGGCAAATACGGCGGATCGGGGCAGGAGAACCAGGGCGACGGCTGGGGGGCCGGCTTCGGCGGAGAGATCAGCCGCAAGCTGCATCTGCATGCGAGGTCCCTGACGATGACGCATCCGATCACGGGTGCGCGCCTGCACCTGACCGCACCGCTGCCCGAACACATGGTGCGGACGTGGGAGATGGTCGGTTGGAACGCCGCGGATGTTCCGGTCGATCCCTTTGCGGAGGATGAGCTTTGAGCGAGTGGCGCGCCAAGCGGTTCTGGCAGGATGCGAGCGTCGTGCAGGCTCCGGACGGATATGCGGTGCGTCTGGACGGACGGGCTATTCGCACGCCGCTGAAGGTGGAGCTTGTGGTGCCGTCACGCCCGCTCGCCGAAGGTGTGGCCGCAGAATGGGACGCACAGGAGGGGCGGATCGAGCCGCTGACGATGCCGCTCACCCGTGCCGTGAACGCGACGCTCGACAAGGTCGCGCCGCAGCGGGCGGAAGTGGTCGCCGGCCTCGCGGAATATGGCGGCTCCGACCTTTTGTCCTACCGCGCGACCGGGCCGGAGGCGCTGATGGCGCGTCAGGCGGCGGCGTGGGATCCGATGCTCGACTGGGCCGAGGCGACGTTCGGGGCGCGGCTGGCGATAACCGAGGGTATCGTGCCCGTCGCGCAGTCCGATGATGCGCTTGCCGCGCTGCGCAATCGCGTCGACGCGTTGACGAACTGGGAGCTGACGGCGCTATCCGAATTTGTCTCGCTGTCCGGGTCGCTCGTCCTCGGCTTGGCTGCGATGGAACATGACGGTCACGGCGCCGACCGCCTCTGGACGATGAGCCGGGTCGACGAGGACTGGCAGGCCGAGCAATGGGGCGTCGACGAGGAGGAGGCCGAGCGTATAGCCCTCAAGCGCGACGCGTTTCTGCAGGCGGAGCGTTATCTTGCGCTCCTGCGCGGTGCCTGAGCCAAGAGGCGGGACACGATGCGGCGCGACAACGGGCAGGGGCTCCGGTAAATGCCCGCTCCTGCGTCAGATGCCGCAAAATCAGGCTTCGTCACTTGACCTTCGGGGATCCGTCTGGCCTCCTTGCGCGCAGTGAGGGGGGACGAACATCCTCACGTGAAAACCATCTGCGCCGGAAAACGGTGCAGTGCCGCGACCCGCGACGAGGCGCGCGGTTCATCAGGAAGAGGTAACTCATGAAGAAATCCGTATTTCTCGGCACGGTGGCCGCAGCCGGCCTCGCCGCCGTCGGCGCGTCCGCACAGACGCTGAGCGACGTGCAGGAGCGGGGCACGCTGAATTGCGGCGTCACCACCGGCGTCCCCGGCTTCGCCGAACCCGATGCCGACGGCGTGTGGCAGGGCTTCGACGTCGCCGTGTGCCGCGCCGTTGCCGCCGCGGTTCTGGGCGATCCGACCGCCGTGACTTTTGTGCCCACCACGGGCAAGACCCGCTTCACCGCGCTGGCCTCGGGCGAAATCGATGTTCTGGCCAGAAACACGACCTGGACCTTCTCGCGTGACACCGACCTCAAGTTCGATTTCACGGGCATCAACTACTACGACGGTCAGGGCTTCATGGTTCCCGCTTCCCTCGGCGTGTCCTCGGCCACCGAGCTCGACGGCGCCACGATCTGCATCCAGACCGGAACCACGACCGAGTTGAACCTCGCGGATTACTTCCGCGTCAACAACATGTCCTACGAGCCGGTGCCGATCGAGACCGGTTCGGAATCCGTTCAGCAGTATCTTGCCGGTGCCTGTGACGTCTACACGACCGACCGTTCCGCGCTGGCCGCGCAGCGTGCCGGGTTCGCCAATCCCGACGATCACGTCATCCTCCCCGAGACCATCTCCAAAGAGCCGCTGGGCCCCCTCGTGCGTCACGGCGACAGCGAGTGGTTCGACATCGTGAAATGGACGCTCAACGCGCTGATCGCGGCGGAAGAATACGGCGTGACCTCCGAGAATGTCGAGGAAATGGCCTCCGCGCCGACCGACAACCCGGAGATCAATCGTCTGCTGGGCACCGAGGGTGAGCTTGGATCCATGATGGGTCTCGAGAACAGCTGGGCCAAGAACGCGATCGCCGCCGTCGGCAATTACGGCGAAGTCTTTGACGAGAACATCGGCGACGACACGGCCATCGGCCTCGCCCGCGGTCTGAACGCGCAATACACCGAGGGTGGACTGCTCTACGCGCCGCCGTTCCGCTAAGACCGAAAACGAGAAGGGCGCGGTCCGGCCCCGCGCCCTTCTTGCATCCGAACGAACAACGACAATCCTGCGGGACGGGAACGGGGCGGCAAACGACCCCGAGGCGGGACAAGACCCGCCCAGACCCGACGGGAACACGGGGAATAGCCAGATGACGACGATGAGCGACCCGCCGCGCGCGGACGGCTTTCGTGTAAGCAAGCTGATCAACGACACCCGCTACCGAAGCTACACGTTCCAGTTCATTGCACTCGTGCTGCTGATCCTCGGCTTCGGGTGGTTGATCAACAACGCGATCAACAATCCGGTTCTCCGGGAAGCCGGCATCGATTTCACCTTCCTCCAGGCGCCTGCCGGCTACGACATCAACCAGCAGCCGATCTCCTACGATTCGCAGGACACGCACCTTCGGGCCACGATCATCGGCGCCATCAACACGCTGATCGTGGCGTTCCTCGCCTGCGTCACCGCAACGATCCTCGGGGTCATCGCCGGTGTTCTGCGCCTGTCGAACAACTGGATCATCAAGAAGCTGATGGCCGTTTACGTGGAATTGTTTCGCAACATTCCCGTGCTGATCTGGATCATCATCATTTTCACCGTGGCGGCGAACACATTTCCTCCGATCAGCGAATTCCGCATTCCCCGGGACGGGTCCGATCCGGAGCGGGGGCTGCTTTTCGGAATGTTCGCGGCCACCAACCAGGGCGTCTTCATTCCCCGCCTAGACTTCGCAGAGCAGGGGTGGATCATCGCGGCCGTAGCCCTCGCCTCCGTCGCGGGCGTGTTTTGCTGGCGTGCCTTCGCTCGCAAGGAGCTTTATGAGAAGGGGCGGGAGCTGCCGGTTTTTTGGCCATCGCTCCTCATCCTGATCCTGCCGGTGGTGATCGTGAACTTTGCGCTGGGCTCTCCGGTGGGGATCGAGAATCCTGAAATGGGACGCTTTCGTTTCGAGGGCGGATTCCTGCTGCGCCCCTCTCTCATCTCGCTTTGGTTCGCATTGTCGGTCTATACCGGCGCCTTCATCGCCGAGAACGTCCGCGCGGGCATCCTCGCGGTATCCAAGGGGCAGACCGAGGCCGCCGCCGCTCTGGGTCTGCGGCCGGGACGGATCATGTCGCTCGTCGTGCTTCCGCAGGCATTGCGCGTCATCATCCCTCCGCTGATCTCGCAATACCTCAACATCACCAAAAACACGTCGCTCGCCATCGCCGTCGGCTACATGGATTTGACGGGGACGCTGGGTGGCATCACGCTAAACCAGACGGGGCGCGCGCTGGAATGCATCCTGCTTCTCATGCTGTTCTACCTGACCTTCAGTCTCGCGATTTCGGCGATCATGAACATCTACAACAGGTCCGTCGCGTTGAAGGAGCGGTGACATGAGCGATACCCACGCCCAATCCGTTGCCTTCGTCCGGCGCTCCGAAATTCCTCCCGCCCCGCCACCGGCGCGCGAGACCGGAGCCGTGAAGTGGGTTCGCGAGAACCTGTTTTCCGGCGCGTTCAACTCAATCATGACGATCGTCGGCCTGCTGATCGTATTCTACCTCCTGTCGGGCCTGATCCCTTGGATCCTGAACGGCACGTGGGAGGGCTCGGACATACGCGACTGCCGCGAGATCCTCGGCAACAGCGGCGGTGGCTGCTTTGCGGTCCTGGCGGAACGCTGGCCGCAGCTTCTGTTCGGCTTCCAGTACCCTGATTATCTCCGCTGGCGACCGACCTTGGCCTTCGTGCTCCTCGCGGTGGCCCTGCCGCCGGCGCTGTTTGCGATGTATCTGCCGCGCTGGACGCTTGCGGCGACGGCTCTCTATCCCTTCGCGGCTTACTGGCTGATCTGGGGCGGGACGATCTTGGCGCCGGTCGTGGCGGCGCTGGGTATCTTGGCGGGTTACCTCGTGTTCAAGGCGATCGAAAAGCGGGGTTTCGTCACGGCGCTCGCGGCCGGTGCGGCGACGGCCTTCATTGTTTGGTGGATCGGCGGCTTGATCGTCGGCGAATTCCCCCGAATGCTTTCTATCGAGCCGGTGCCGTCGCGCCAGATGGGGGGCTTTATGCTGAACCTCATCCTCGGCGTGATCTGCGTGTCGCTTTCGATCCCGTTGGGCATCGTTCTGGCGCTGGGTCGGCAGTCGCGTTTGCCGATCGTCAAGGGGTTCTGCGTCGTCTTCATTGAGTTCGTGCGCGGCGTGCCGCTGATCACGCTTCTCTTCGTGGCGAACGTCGTGCTGGCTTACTTCCTGCCGCCGGATGCGAATTTCGACCTGATCATCAGAGTGATCATCATGATCACGATGTTCGCCTCCGCCTACATCGCCGAAGTGATCCGCGGCGGGTTGGCCGCGCTACCCAAGGGGCAGTACGAGGCGGCCGACTCGCTCGGGCTCGACTACCCGCAGGCGATGCGGCTGATCATTCTGCCGCAGGCGCTCAAGATCTCGATTCCCGGCATCGTCAACGTCGCGGTCGGTCTGTTCAAGGATACGACGTTGGTCTCGGTCATCTCGATGTTCGATCTTGTGGGGATGATCCGCGGGCCGATCCTGTCCTCGACCGACTGGGTCGGCGTGTACTGGGAGTTGTGGGCCTTCGCCTGCCTGCTTTTCTTCGTCGTCTGCTACGGCATCTCGCAATATTCGCAGTGGCTTGAGCGTCAGCTCACCACCGATCACCGATAGGAGGCCCCATGGCTGCTCTGGATACCAACCCGCAAGGCATGACCGTCTCCGACGAGGTGGCGATCGAGATCAAGAACATGAACAAGTGGTTCGGCTCGTTCCACGTGTTGCGCGATATCGACCTGACCGTCCAACGCGGCGAGCGGATCGTGATCTGCGGACCGTCAGGGTCGGGCAAGTCGACGCTGATCCGATGCATCAACGCCTTGGAGGAGCATCAGCAGGGCTCCATCGTCGTGGACGGGACGCCGCTTTCGTCCGACCTCAAGAACATCGACAAGATCCGGTCCGAGGTCGGAATGTGCTTCCAGCACTTCAACCTGTTTCCGCACCTTACCATCCTCGAGAACTGTACCCTCGCGCCGATCTGGGTTCGCAAGACCCCCAAGCGTGAGGCCGAAGAGACGGCGATGTATTTCCTCGAGAAGGTCAGGATCCCGGAGCAGGCGGACAAATATCCTGGCCAGCTTTCCGGCGGTCAACAGCAGCGCGTGGCGATCGCCCGGTCGTTGTGCATGCGGCCGCGGGTCATGCTCTTCGACGAGCCGACATCGGCGCTCGACCCCGAGATGATCAAGGAGGTGCTGGACACAATGATCCAGCTCGCCGAGGAGGGGATGACCATGCTCTGCGTGACGCACGAGATGGGATTTGCGCGGCAGGTGGCGAACCGGGTGATCTTCATGGATGCCGGACAGATCGTCGAGCAGAACGAGCCCGAAGCATTCTTCAACAACCCGCAGAACGATCGGACGAAGCTCTTTCTGAGTCAAATCCTCGGTCACTGATCGCAGCCCGGCGGACGCCGGACCCCGAGGCGTCCGTGGCAGTCTCGCGCCTGTTCGTGCAGGGCAGAAATCTTCTGCCTCGAGAGTGGAAATTCCCGAGCATTCGCAGTTTCAGCTCTCCTGCGAAGGCGCTGATGCTGCCGATAAAGTAGCCTCGGATGTCCCTGAAAAATCTCGTGCTACATGTGGGTGCCGGAAAGTGCGGGTCCAGCACCATTCAGACCAGCTTCTCGGCTCACCCAACGATCACGGCAGAACATTCGACGAAAGCGGCCTACGTAGCAGTTCTGGGGGACGGTCAGCTGGTGCTCGGGGATGGGCTGACGGCGAGGGCTTTGCGCCATCCGTCGCGCTACCTCAATTCCCGTGCGCTCGATGATCTGGATCCAGCATCGGTCGACTGAGAAAAGCGGCTTAAGAAGCACGGGGTCGATACCCGACTTTTTTTGCGCGAGGCTTTGATTAACGATCTTCCCAAGCTGCACGAGCAAATCATCTCTCGCTTTTCCGTGAAGCCTCAGATCGTGGTTTTCGTTCGCCCGCAGGTCGATTGCATCAATTCGGCTTGGTGGCAGTGGGAGGCTTGGCAAGGGAGATCCCTCGATGCCTGGGCCAAGGGGTTTTCGGGCTCCGCGCAGTGGACCAGAGGAATCGAGCGTCTGATAATGCCCGACGGTGTCGAGGCGGTGCATGTTCGTCTCCTCAGCGACGCCATCATCGCGGATTGTCTCGATCTGATGAACTGCCGTACGGATACGGTACCGATGAGTGACCTGAGACCCGTATCTTCCTCCAGTTTGAGGTGGAATCCGCTCCAATTGAGGAGACGGATGATGAAGCGATCGAGGTTCAGCGAGGAGCAGATCATCGGGATGCTGAAGGAGCAGGAGGCCGGGATGTCTACGGCCGATGTCTGCCGGAAGCACGGGGTCAGCTCAGCGACGTTCTACAAATACAAGGCGAAGTATGGCGGGCTGGAGGTCTCGGATGCGCGACGGCTGAGGGCGCTTGAGGACGAGAATGGCAAGCTCAAGAAGCTCTTGGCCGAGGCGATGCTCGACAATGCCATCCTGAAGGATGTTGCGGCAAAAAAACGGTAACGCCTGGTGTGAAGCGGGAGGCGGTGGCGCATGTCGTGGCGGTCCACGGCGTGAGCCAGCGCCGGGCGTGCCGGGCCCTGGCCGTGGATCGGTCAAGCGTGCGCTATCGCAGTGTCCGTCCCGACGATGCCGAGGCGCGGGCGGCGATGAAGGCCGTCGCGGCCGAGCGGCGGCGCTTCGGCTACCGGCGCATCCACGTCATTCTCGAGCGACAGGGGATCGTGATGAACCTCAAGAAGCTGAGGCGGCTCTACCGCGAGGAGAAGCTCCAGGTGCGCCGCAGAGGCGGTCGGAAGCGCGCCCTCGGCACACGGCGACCGATGCTACTGCCGGATGCGCCCAACATCCGCTGGAACCTCGACTTCGTAAGCGACGCGCTCACCGACGGACGCCGGTTCCGGGTGCTGGCCGTGGTCGACGACTACACCGGGAATGCCTCGCGCTGGTGGCCGACACGTCGCTGTCCGGCCACCGCGTCGCCCGAGAACTCGACGCCGTGATCGCCCGGCGGGGGCGCCCGGCCATGGTGGTCAGCGACAACGGCACGGAGCTGACCTCGATGGCGATCCTATCCTGGCGCCCGCGGCACGGCGT
>NZ_CYPR01000248.1 GCF_001408515.1 Jannaschia seosinensis
GCAGGTCGCCCGACTGCGGCGAAGCCTCCCGCTCCACTGGCTCCTCCGGCTCACGCAGGACAAGGGGCGCGAAGACAGGGAGCTCACCAGCCCCCGCGGAGGCGTCGATGGCCGCAGGCAGGACCAACTTGCCCTTCTTCGCCAAGCCCCGCCAGGCGGACAACTGGTTCGGCTTAACCCCATACCGCTCGGCCACGGAGTTCACGGTCGCGCCCGGCGCCAACGTCTCCGCGACAACCTGCGCCTTTACATCATCCGGCCACCGTCGATGCCCTGACGCATGGACCTCCACACCCAGCGATCTGAGAAACGAATTCATAGCACACATTGCGAAACGCACTCCCCATCTTGAGATGGGTAGATCTCGCAATCATGCCGATGCCCGACAACGTGGGCCGCAGCCACCGCTTACAATTGTGCTCGCGGTTGTCACCCTCACCGTCGTGGAGCCGCTGGCTTGGCCGTCGCCGGGTAAACCTGTCGAAGCTCCTCGGCACACTTGCCCTCGGCGCTGGCCTGCCATTACCGAGCGCGGGCCGGGCCGGGCCGGACTCTTCAGCGAGAACTTCTTCGATATCTTCGTGCTGGCGTTCAGGTCCAAGGGCGTGCTCTGCGCCCATCGAGTGGTCTAGGTTGATTGTTAGTGCATCGTCGGTCGGTGGTCCATTGGGACGATGGCTTCTGGAGCCGGCAGACGGTATCCCGACGAGTTGTGCGGCCTGACGGTATTGTAATGGCGGCCCCACCGCTCGATGAGGATCTGGGCCTCCCGGAGCGAGTAGAAGACTTCTGCGTTCAGCAGTTTATCGCGGAACTGAGCGTTGAAGCTCTCGCAGTAGCCGTTCCCCCACGGTGATCCCAGCTCGATGAATGCGGTCTTGGCGACGACCGCGCCGATCCAGCCCCGCACCTTCCTGGAAATGAATTCCGCGCCATTGTCAGACCTCATAAATTTAGGCGCGCCGCGTGAGGCATGAACAGGTCTGTCAGGGCGTCTACCACGTCGGTCCAATTCAGCTTGCGATTGACACGGATCACCCGTTGCCCGGCAGGCGATTTGGCCACACCAAATCTGCCGTGAGGGGGCGCGTCCTTCGTGAACTCGTCACTCGACCATTCCCCTCGGACCAATGGCGGACAAGGCTCGCCGCCGAGCGCATGCCGCACATGATCAATGCACTTGCGACGGCGCGAAGGATGAGGCCGTTGTCCGCCACTGGTCCGAGGGCAGCGGGAGAATGAGCTTTCCCCTGACAGCCTCGGTCAGGATCGTTCGGCGCAGCCTTGGACTCATGGCGGCTTGCGCCTCAACGTCCAGCGTCAGATCCGACACCCTACGCCGCAGCCGCTGGTTCTCCGTCTCAAGCTCCTTCAGCCGCTTCAGCTGGTCTCGGCTCATGCCGCCATACTGCTTGCGCCAGCGGTCGAACGTCGGCTCCGTGATGCCAATCTGACGCACCGCGTCGGAGATCGCCATGCCCTGTCCTTGCAGCACTTCGACCTGCCGAAGCTTTAAAACGATGTCCTCGGGCTTGTCTCGCTTTCCTGCCATCTCCGGTCCTCCTGAACAGGATAATTCTATCCCAGTTGGTGGACCACTTCAGTGGGGGCACTCCAGGCGGCGGGATGCTGCGGACGTTGCTCCGCCTCTGGAGTTATGTCCGAAAGTTGGTGATGGCCTGAAGTAGGCGGCATATCATGGCGGTGTTCACGCGCCGTCAGTCTCAAAAGAGAAAGGATATGCCACCATGGCCAAATCTACCGTTGTCCCGTTCGAACTGCCATCGGAATTTTCTGCGGATCCGTTGACCGAGGTAATCCAAGCTGGGGCCAAGGAGCTTCTGCGAACGGCGGTTCAGGCGGAGGTATCCGCCTTCCTCGCCGAGCATGCGCATCTTCTGGACGAGGAGGGCCGCCAGCGTCTTGTGCGCCATGGTTTTCTGCCCGAGCGCGAGATGATGACCGGGATCGGGACCATTCCTGTGCAGGTCCCGCGCGTGCGCGATCGCGGCCGCAATGAAGATGGGAGCAAGATCAAGTT
>NZ_CYPR01000249.1 GCF_001408515.1 Jannaschia seosinensis
CTTGGACATCCTCGTGCAGTCATGCCGCGACACCGCGGCCGCGAAGCAGTTCATGCGCAAGCTCTTCAAGAGATGGGGCCTGCCGCGGGTGATGGTGACCGACAAGCTCGGATCCTATGCGGCGGCCAAGGCGAAACTCGCACCCGGCGTAGAGCACCGTCGCCACAAGGGGATCAACAACGCGGCAGAAGCATCGCATCGCCATACCCGCCGACGAGAGAAGGTCATGGGCGGGTTCAAGTCGCCGCGACAGGCCCAGAGGTTCTTGTCGGCCCACGATCAGACCGACGCCATCTTCCGCCCACGCCGTCACCGCCTCTCCGCCCGTTCCTATCATCACGCAAGACAGGACGCGTTCGACCTATGGGCAGACTACACGACCGAACTGTCCGCGTGAGCGGTCGCCGGCGACACTTTGCTGATCCAAATAAAATAACCTGACAATCCCCCCTCGGCATCCCCATTACGCGACCTGTCGGCTGACCCCCACGGGGGAAAGGGGAAGCTCGGCCTTCAAGCGTTCCGTGCAACAGAGCCGCGACAGACAGTCAACCTCTCTCAGGGCAACGGAAATGCAAAAGAGGCGGCCCTTGCGGACCGCCCCTCCAACCAAGCGCCAGATGGCTCTTGGGTGTGTTCAGTTCCGGGTCCTGCGCCGGCGCGCAGCCGCAATACCGCCGAGCCCTGCGATCAGCATCCAGCCTGCGGCAGGCAGCGGAACCGGAGCGACATCGATCGAGGCCACCGTGAAAGAGTCATTCCCGAACCCGTCATGCCAAAAGACGCCTTTCGCGGTGACGGATAGGGTCTGGGAGATGACACCTCCGAGAGCGAGGGTGGTGGCGCCAATGCCGGGGCCGTAGGTGAGCGTGTCGCCGTTGCCGAAGGTCAGCAGGGCGTCATCATTGTTGTCCCAGCGCCCGAAGGTGATGCTGTTCCAGATCGTGTCCTTGCCGAAGTCGAAGGTGAGCCGCTCGGAGCTGCCGATCGGGCTGCCGTCGATTTGGCCGGGCTGAAAGTCGGGGGAGCCTTTCACACCTAATCCTGCTTGGTTGTACGTGATTGAGCAGGAGGCATTCAGCAATCCGAAAGCGTCGCACGACAGGGCGGGGCCGCCGGGATTGGTCTGGCTGTTGGTATAGTCGATCGTCGCTGCGCTTGCAGCGCCGCCGATCGCGAGTCCGGCCAGAGCATAGATAAATGATTTCAACATCTCGTCTCTCTAATCATTTTTTCAAATGGGCCGAAGACCCTTATCTTCGGCGGGACCGAGAACACATGCGTTCTCTACCTCAGCTAAAATCTTAACCGTTCGTTAAGAATACGCAAGGAGTAAAGATTCGAGAAACAGACAATCCAGCCGTTTGCGACAAAATTGGGCGCTGTCAGGTTGATGGCGTCATGGAAGGCCGGTAGCTCGCTTGGATGCTGAACCTCGACGATCTCTCCCGCCTCAAGCGGCCTTGTTGCACGGAGCCTGCCGGGGGTTCACATCGCGAGTCCAGCGGCGTAGCTGGGCGACATGTCCAAGCCTGTCCCGACCCGCTACCGCACCCTGAACGGGATTGTCAGGTTATTTTATGTGGATCAGCAAAGTGTCGCCGGCGACCGCTCACGCGGACAGTTCGGTCGTGTAGTCTGCCCATAGGTCGAACGCGTCCTGTCTTGCGTGATGATAGGAACGGGCGGAGAGGCGGTGACGGCGTGGGCGGAAGATGGCGTCGGTCCGATCGTGGGCCGACAAAAACCTCTGGGCCTGTCGCGGCGACTTGAACCCGCCCATGACCTTCTCTCGTCGGCGGGTATGCCGATGCGATGCTTCTGCCGCGTTGTTGATCCCCTTGTGGCGACGGTGCTCTACGCCGGGTGCGAGTTTCGCCTTGGCCGCCGCATAGGATCCGAGCTTGTCGGTCACCATCACCTGCGGCAGGCCCCATCTCTTGAAGAGCTTGCGCATGAACTGCTTCGCGGCCGCGGTGTCGCGGCATGACTGCACGAGGATGTCCAAGACGTCGCCTTTCGCGTCGATTGC
>NZ_CYPR01000250.1 GCF_001408515.1 Jannaschia seosinensis
GACAGCAAGACGCGGGGGCTGAACCTGGAGGACACCCGCCTGACGCTCGCGTCCAGGTTGTCTCTGCTCATCGCCATAACCGCTATTGCCATCGCCCTCATCTGCCGTGCTGCAGCCCAGCTCATGGGACACAAATACCCCGCCCGGAAGAAGCACGGATACTGCTCGAAATCCTGGTTCCGGACCGGCTTCGATGAGGTCCGACGATGGATGCGGTCCGGTCCCGAAACGCCTCTCGTTGCCCGAAATCTCGTCGTCCCGAGACGGCTGCGGGTGGGAGTCGTGTAGTCTGTCGAACGGCACAAACATCTTCTCTCAGGCGGACCTATGCTGGAGATTCTGTGGCAGGGATGCCGAGCGCGATACATCGATGCAGCACGGCAGCGCAGACTTGGAGTTCTGTAACTCGACGGTCGGAGTCGCGGCCGTGGGGAGCTGTCCTAGCCCGGATATTTCATGAAGCCGTATTCTTCTGCTTAGGGGGCCGGTTACCTAGGTCTCGGGCTTGTCGCGCGCATCCGACATCGGCGTCCGGTTGGCAGGCCGGCCGGTGACTTGGGTCTTGGGTGGTGTGGATTGATGTTTCTGGGTTTGTCGGGGCGCATGCGTCAGGCTGTTTTCGGTGGGGCGAGGGCGTCGAAGAGAAGGAGGAGAAGTCCCTTTCGGGGACACGATGCCGGCAGGGTCACGATGATCCGGGTCTTCTTTTCGACGATGGTGGCGGCCAGCTTGACGAGATGCAGCCGCAGCGTGTCGAACTGGGCGCGGCGCCATGGTGAACGTTTTGGGCAAGCCGCGCGGAGCTTCCACCAAATCCAGTAGGCGCAGCCGTGCAGCATCAGGCGCATCTGATTGGCGTTGGCTTTCGAGCACGACGTCCGGTCTGATGCGAGGTGGGCCTTCCACGCCTTGATGTGGTTCTCGGCCTGGCCGCGAGCGGAATAGAGCTTCTCGTAAAGGTGCTTACCGCGACCGCCCTCGAGGTTGGTGACGATGTAGCGGGTGTCCCGACCCATGGGGCCAACCTCGACGCGGGCGATGACGCGGCGGGGTTTCGACCACGAGCGGGCTGCGTAGGAGAAGGTTTTGAACCGGCGCAGCTTCTGACCCGGCGTCCGGACGTAGCGCGCC
>NZ_CYPR01000251.1 GCF_001408515.1 Jannaschia seosinensis
CTGAACTTTCGCCGGGTCACGCGGATCGCGCAGGCAATCTGCGAGCCGCTGCGCCAGACCCGCCCTGCGCTCGATCTCGCGCAGCAGGGTCAGGCCGGCGTCGGAGCTCATGTCGGCGCCGTCAAACCCGAGCAGGATCGGCTTACCGTTAAGGGGTGACAGGCGGGGCGTGGAGCACGTAGACTGGGTCAGGCGGAGGTCGTCCTGCTGAAATCTGAATCTTTGGCGTCGATAACCAAAAAATACATAGTTTGAGACGGTTACGCAACCTCCGCCGCCTTCTCGTGAATTATCCGGGCTAACTCCCCCGCCTCCACGGAGAGCCGAAGCCGAGATATACGAACCGCCTGTTATCTGTGCATAACGTGAGCGTGTCGGACCGCAGGGACACAAGTTTGGATCCGTTGCGGTCGTTAGGTCGCCCTTAACCAAGTGTTGTTGAAGCCTCCCTCTGAATATAGGGGCAGTCAGAGCTTGGAGGCTAGTTTATGAACACGTCAGTGAACGTGCCCGTTCGGGGGCCGCTCGTCGCGATAGGCGGAGCGGAAGACAAATCGCACGACGCGCACATCCTCAAGCGCGTCCTCGACTTCTCCGGAAAAAGCGCTCCGGTCGTAGGGGTTATCACCACGGCGAGCGCAATCCCGAAGGACGTCTTTGGTGGGTATCAAGAAGGGTTCTCGGCGCTCGGCGCCTCCAAGGTGCTCGATATCCGTGTGCGCGACCGGAGCGACGCCGAGGCCGACACCTTCGTTGCGATGATACAGCAGGCCGACGTGATCTTCATTTCTGGCGGCGATCAGATGCGGCTGACGAACATCTTCGGCGGCTCCAAGGCGCTGCGGGCGATCCGGGCGCGTCATGCCGAGGGCGCGGTGGTTGCGGGCACAAGCGCCGGGGCGGCGTGCCAGTCGACCACGATGATCTACGGTGGTCCGGCCGATGACAGCCTGCGCAAGGGCGCGGTCAAAATGACGGCGGGTTTCGGATTCGTCGACGGCGTCATAATCGATACGCATTTCCTCGAACGCGGCCGTTTTTCGCGATTGATGGAAGTTGGAGCGACCAATCCGGACCATCTGGGCGTCGGCCTTGGCGAGGATGCGGCGGTCCTTTTCGAGGGCGATACGATCCGGGCCTTCGGACCCGGCCACGTCATCTTGATTGACAGTTCGGCTATTACCGGTTCGAATGTTTTCGATCTTGAAGACGGTGAGGCCGTGACGGTTCACAACGTCACCATGCATGCGCTGATCGACGGGTATGGATATAGCCTGAGCGACCGGCGCGTATTGTTGCCGCATGAGCTCGAGGCGAACAGTCTGGAGCCGAAGAATGCTTATTCTTGAACACCGTGCGCTGCGCGGGCCGAACTATTACAGCCGTTATCCCGCCATCTACATGCGGCTGGATATCCAGGAGCTGGAGGAGCGGCCGAGCGATCAGGTCAAGGGGATAGCGGAGCGGATCGAGGCGCTGATACCGTCGATCTACGAACATCGCTGCTCGGTCGGCGAAGCGGGCGGCTTTCTCCAGCGGGTGCGAAACGGCACTTACGCCGGCCATGTCGTCGAGCATATCGCCATCGAATTGCAGAACCTCGTCGGCTTTTCGGTCGGCTACGGCAAGACCGTCGACAGCTACGAGACCGGCATCTACAACGTCGTATACCGCTATCGCGACGAAGCGACCGGATTGGCCGCAGGCGTTTCGGCCGTTGAGATCGTGAAGCAGATCTTCGACGGAGAAGCCGTCGATCTTCAGCCGCATATCGATCACCTGAAGGTCGTTCGCGATGCCAACGCGCTCGGCCCGTCGACCGGCTCCATCGTCGGCGCGGCCCGCGATCGCGGCATCCCCGCCTACAACCTGACGGAGGGCACAAGCTACACCCAGCTTGGCCACGGTGTGAAGCAACGCCGGTTTCAGGCGACGGTGACGGATGCGTCCGGGATCATCGGCCACTCGATCGCGGACGACAAGGACTGGACCAAGCAGATCCTGGGCGAGGCCGGCGTGCCGGTTCCAAAGGGACAGACCTGCTACTCGTTCGAGGAGGCGCGGCAGGCCGCCGAATGGATCGGCTGGCCGGTTGTCACCAAGCCCCTGTCAGGCAATCACGGGCGCGGCGTGACCACGGACATCTCCTCGATGGAGGATCTGAGGTCGGGCTACGACGCCGCCGTCGCGCGGCTGCGCGAAGGGGCCGACGGCGTGATCGTCGAAAGCTACATCAAGGGCGAGGATCATCGGATCCTCGTGATCGGCGGCAAGTTGGTCGCCGCGGCCCGCCGGCGGCCCGCGCATGTGATGGGCGACGGGCGCAGCACCATTCAGCAGCTCATCGACCGCGAGAACGAAGACCCCCGCCGCGGTGTCGGTCATGAAAACCTGCTGACCCAGATACATGTCGACGAGCAGACCCACCGGATGCTGGAGCAGGCGGACCTGACGCTCGACAGCGTGCTGCCCGAGGGTGAGCTGGCGTTTCTCAAATCCACCGCCAATATCTCGACCGGCGGCACCGCGAGCGACCTGACCGACGAGGTGCACCCCGAAGTGCGGTTCGCGATGGAGCGGATCGGCCGCCTCATCGGCCTCGACGTGATCGGAATCGACCTGCTTGCGGAGACGCTGTCGGAGCCGCTGGAAAATCAGTCTGCCGGCGTGGTCGAGGTCAATGCCGGTCCGGGATTCCGGATGCACATGTCCCCCACACATGGCACGCCGCGCCCCGTGGGCCAGCATATCGTCGACATGCTATTCCCCGACCCGACCGATAACGGGCGCATCCCGATCACCGCGATCACCGGGACGAACGGCAAAACGACCACCACGCGATTGACGACGCATATCCTGCGCCAGGCGGGCGTTTCGGTCGGCATGGGCTGCACCGGGACCGTGGAGATCGACAACCACGTGATCCTGCGCGGCGACTATTCCGGCCCCGCCGCCGCGCATGCGGTGCTGCGCGAACCCACGGTGGAGCATGCGGTGCTAGAGGTCGCGCGCGGCGGCATCATGCGCCGCGGCCTCGGCTTCGATGAATGCGACGTGGGTGTGCTGCTCAACATCGCCTCCGATCATCTCGGGGAACGTGACGTCCACACCCTCGACGACCTCGCGCGCTGCAAGACGGTCGTGGTCGATGCGGTCAAGCGCGAGGGCGGCTACTGCGTGCTCAATGCCGACGATCCTTTGGTGATGGATCAGGGAACCCACTGGGCGCGCGGTGAAATCATCTATTTCACGATGGATCCGGAGAATCCTGCGCTCACCAAGCACCTGAGTGAGCTGGGCGTGGTCTTTACCGTCAAGAACGGCAAGATCGTGATGTTGCGCGGCAAGGTCACGGTCGAGATTTGCGCGGTCAACGACGTGCCGATCGCCTTTGAGGGGCACGCGCCGTTCAACGTGCAGAACGCGATGGCCGCCGCCGCCGCCGCGACTGCCCACGGGATCGAGATCGACGACATCCGGGCGGGGTTGCTGACCTTCCATCCGACGCCGGCACAGATGCCCGGACGCACCAACTACTTCGAAGCCGACGGCGTGAAATGCCTGATCGATTACGGCCACAACGTTCCGGCGGTGCAGGCGCTGCAGCCATTGGTGAAGGGTCTGGCCACCCAGCGGAAGATCGGCGTGGCCACCGCTCCCGGCAACCGGCGCGACGAAGACCTCGCCGCGCTCGGTGCGGAACTGGCAAAAATGTGCGATCTGCTCTTCGTCTACGAGACGGACGCGCGTGGTCGGGAGCCGGGTGAGACGGCGAAACTGATCCATGACGGCGCCATGGCGGCGAACGCGTCCTGTCGGGTCGAGACCATCCACGACGAGCATGCCGCGACAGACCGCGCCATCGAAGCCGCGCAGAAGGGCGATTTCCTGCTTCTTCTGATCGACGACATCGAGGGGACGACCGAGCGGCTCAAGGGTCGGAGCTTTCCGCACCAGGCGGAACTGGCCCAGGCCTGATCACCGACAGATACCGGCCAGCACATGCCGGGTCGGGCTGCGCAGCCGGAGGGAGAAGACATGACGAAGAACGTATTTGTAGTCGGGTTGAACGACTTGAACGCCGAACGGCTCACGCGCCTTCGAGGGGTCGACGACGTCGTGTTCCACCCTTTGCTGACGCCCGCGCAGGTCTACGAGACGCAGGAATTCGACATACCTGCCATGCTGACCGAGGCGGAGGCGACGCTCGATGCCTTCGACGGCTCGATCGACGCGATCGTCGGCTACATGGACTTTCCGGTTTCGACCATGTTGCCGCTTCTTTGCGCGAAATACGGCACGCGGAACGCCTCTCTCGAAAGCCTTCTGAAATGTGAGCACAAGTTCTGGTCGCGCAGCGTGATGGCCGAGGTCATCCCCGAGCACACGCCGACCTTCACCGCCTTCGACCCGTTCGACGACGAAGCGCTTTCGAAGATCGGCGAGGCGGGCCTGCGCTTCCCGTTCTTCGTCAAGCCGATCAAATCCTCCGGATCGCGGCTCGGCTTCCGGATCGACAGCCCGGAGGATTTCGCTTACGCCACGGAAAAGCTGCGTGCCGAGATCGGACAAATCTCCGAGCCCTTCAACGCCGTGCTCGACAAGGCCGACCTGCCCGATGCGATCCGCGAGGTCGAGGGCCACTACTGCATGGCCGAGCGGGTAATTGGCGGGCGGCAATGTACCGTCGAAGGCTATGCCCATGACGGCGAGGTCACGCTCTACGGCACAGTGGACTCGATCCGCTACCCGCAGGTGCTCAGCTTCTTCTACTATCTCTACCCCTCCAACCTGCCCCGCCGGGTGCAGGAGGAAATGTGGGAGATCTCCCGCAAGATCATGAAGCATATCGGCTACGATAATGCCGCCTTCAACATCGAGTATTTCTGGGACGAGGTCGAAAACAAGATCTGGCTTCTGGAGATCAACACCCGCATCGCCCAGTCCCATTGCGACCTCTTCGAAATGGTCGATGGCGTCAGCCACCAGCAGGTGACGGTCGATCTGGGCCTTGGGCGCAAGCCGGACATGCCGCATCGCGAAGGGTCGCAAAAAGTCGCGGCCGAGTTTTTCTATCGCGTGTTTTTCGCCGACGCGACGGTGGCGCGCGCGCCTTCCCGCGCCGAGATCGAGGTGGCGGCGGAGCAGGTCGACGGCACACGGATCGTGTCGAACGTCCGCAAGGGAATGCAGCTCTCGGAACTTCCCGAGCAGGACGCCTACAGCTTTGCGGTGGCATCGCTCTGGATGGGCGCGGGCACCGGCTCTAAGCTGTTGTGGAATTACGAGCAGGTGATGAAGCGCCTGAACTACGAATTCACCGATATCGTCGACTGACGGCAGTGGCGCTTGGACCGCTTGCAGGGTAGTCAGACGCTTGGCCCCCCGCAAGCGATCGAGGCATGCACATGAAGATCGACACAGACCTGCCCCGGCCGGTTCAGGAACTTGAGCATGTCGAGATACCGATGCCGGACGGCACGCGGCTTGCCGCGCGGATCTGGATGACCGAGGGCGCGGAAGACAAGCCTGTGCCCGCCATCCTCGAATACATCCCCTACCGCAAAAACGACAAGACGCTGGAGCGTGACGCCGCCCGGGCGCCTTGGCTCGCCGCCCGCGATTACGCCTATGTGCGCGTTGATCTGCGGGGAACGGGCGAATCCGAAGGGGTGATGAAGGACGAGTATACCGAGATTGAGCTGGCTGATGGCTGCGACGTGATCGCGTGGATCGCCGACCAAGCCTGGTGCGACGGCGGGGTCGGCATCGTCGGCATCTCTTGGGGCGGGTTCAACGGCCTCCAGATCGCCGCGCTGCGCCCGCCTGCGCTGAAGGCGGTCGTGACGATCTGCTCCACCGACGACCGCTATGCCGACGACATCCACTATATGGGCGGTGTGCCGCTTTCCGAACAACTCTCCTGGGCCTCGGTGATGTTCGGCATCAACACGCTGCCGCCCGATCCCGCCCATGTGGGCGAGCGGTGGCGCGACATGTGGCACCGCCGCCTCGACGAATCTGGGTTGTGGCTTGAGACATGGCTCGGGCACCAGACGCGCGACACGTTTTGGAAGCATGGCTCCGTCTGCGAAAATTGGGCCGATATCGAGGTGCCGGTCTATGCCGTGTCCGGCTGGGTGGACGGCTACTGCCGTGCCGTTTTCCGGTTGGTCGAAAACCTGCGCGGCCCGGCCAAGGGGATTGTCGGCCCATGGGCGCACAAGTACCCTCACCTGGGAGAGCCCGGTCCCGCGATCGACTGGCTGTCGGAGGAGACGCGATGGTGGGATCATTGGCTCAAAGGTGAAGATACGGGCATCATGGATGAGCCCGCTCTGCGCCTGTTCCTGCAAGACCATGCAGAACCGAAGAGCCATTACGTGGCCCGCGAAGGACGCTGGATTGCCGAACCCGCCTGGCCGTCGCCGAACGTCGCGCGCACGTCCTTCAGCCTTGGCGCCGACGGCGCGCTCGGCGGCGACAGCGTTCAATCCGATGACACGCTCTCGATCTCGTCGCCCCTCTGGGTCGGCGGGCATGGCGGCAAATGGTGCTCCTATGCGCATCCCGGCGATCAACCCGGCGACCAGCGCCGCGACGATGCCGGAAGCCTCGTCTTTCAGACCGCGCCGCTCGAGACCGATCTTCACCTTGTCGGAGATGCGCGCCTCACCCTGACATGTCGCGTTGATCGTCCCGTCGCGCAGATCGCCGCACGCCTTGTCGATGTCGCACCCGACGGATCCGCGACGCGGATCAGCTATGGTCTCTTGAACCTCTGTCACCGCGACGGCCACGAAGACCCGCAGCTGCTTGCGCCAGGCGAAGACCTGACGGTTGAGGTGTCCTTCAAGCACATCGCTCAGACCTTGTGCGCCGGTCATCGCCTGCGCCTGTCTTTGTCCACGAGCTATTTCCCGATCGCTTGGCCCTCGCCGGAGCCGGTGACCCTGACCGTTCGGACCGGCGCCTCGGAGCTCGAACTGCCGCAACGAGCCGATCTTGGCCCCGACCTGCCGGACTTCTCGCCCCCCCGCGCGGGAACGCCGCTCGACGTCGAGTTCCAGACGCCGCCGCGGTCGGAATGGCGGGTGAGCGAAGACTTCGACTCGGGTCGCGTGACGATCGAAATCCGCGACCACGAGGGAGCGGCGACCATCATCCCGCAACAGTTCTTTCACTCTTCCGAAGGTCGGGAGCGGTATTCAATCATCCCACCCGACCCGACCTCGGCCGAGGGCGAGGTAACGTGGATACACGAAATGTCGCGTGACGATTGGTCGGTACGCACCGAAACACGCACGTCCCTGACGTGCGACAGTGACTTCTACCACATCGTCGCGAACCTGCGGGCATGGGAGGGCGAGACGCTCGAACGCGAGCATGACTGGTCGGTTTCGATTCCGAGAAACCACTCCTGAGTTCAAAGCTGCGGCATCTGCTGCCAGAGGGATACCACTAGTACGTAGCGCAATGTCTTTCCGATGGTGACCAGAATGAGGAAGCGCAGGAAGCTAATGCGCATAAGTCCTGCGACGAGCGTCAGCGGGTCGCCGATAATCGGCACCCATGACAGCAAGAGGGACCAGAAGCCGTAGCGTTCGAACCAGCGTTGCGCCCGCAGGATTGCCTCACGCTTCACGGGGAACCAAGCTCGTTCGCTGTATCGGGAGAAGAACCTGCCGAGCAGCCAATTGACGATCGAGCCGGCGACGTTGCCGATGGAGGCCGCGACGACAAGCGGCAAAACGGCCCCCTGCCCGCTTACCAGAAGGCCGATCAGCACCGCTTCGGACGTGCCGGGCAGCAGCGTTGCCGACAGAAATGCCGAGCCCATCAAGAGCGCGACTGCAGAATGTTCCATAGCGAGCGGTCCTCTTGACCGGACACGGGCTTTTCCGGAGCGGTGCAGGTCATCAATTAAAAAAAATGGCCCAGGCAGATCGCATTCGCATAGACGGGATCAGGGGCAGACTGTCCAGATCATCTTCGGCCAGGCCTCTCCGTCTCGGCGTGGCGTCGGGAGGACGGAAAAAAAGCTGCCCCCTCACCATCGCCGAGATCCAGCATCGGCATCACGAACTGCGAGGCCGCGGCGCGAGAAGTTGCACGGATGGGACAATCCTCGCATTTCTCAGGGGCCGCCGCATACACGCCATATCCAACGCTCCTCACGGGCAGGCCTCAAATTGGTTTGCCCACTTCACGGACCTGTGAGAGCCTTAGGGACCGCCCGAGCACCTGTGCAAATTCAGGCAGCGGGCCCCATAGGGAGGATTACCGTGAACCGACTTATCTTCGTCACCGCCGCTCTCGCTCCGGCGCTTGCCTTTGCGCAGGATCAGAGCTTCCAGCCGGACGCTTCATTGAGCTATGGGCAGCGTCCCTTCTATCTGATCGATAAGATGGAGGATGGTCCTCTCAAGGAAAAGCTCGCCTCCTGCGTCGGTCAAACGCCGGAGCGGACGGACTTCTCCGTCGGCCACCGTGGTGCCCCGCTGATGTTCCCGGAGCACACGGTTCAGGGGAACGTGGCCGCCGCACGCCAAGGCGCCGGCATCCTCGAATGCGACGTGACCTTCACCGCCGATCAGGAGCTGGTCTGCCGCCACGCGCAGAACGATCTCCACACGACGACGAATATCCTCGTCACGGATCTCGCGGAAAACTGCACGCAGCCCTTCACCGCGGCCACGCCCGAGGGCGGCGCCACGGCGGAATGCCGCGCGTCCGACGTCACGCTGGCCGAGTTCCGCACGCTGTCGCCGAAGATGGACGCATCCGATAGCTCCGCCGAGACGCCGCAGGAATATCTCGGCGGCACAGCGCCTTGGCGCACCGACCTCTACGTGGACGACGCGGAGCTGATGACCCATGCGGAGTCAATCGAACTGTTCCGCTCGCTCGGGGCGAAGTTCACGCCCGAACTCAAGGCGCCGTCGGTCGAGATGCCCTTCGACGGCTTCAGCCAAGAAGATTACGCGCAGAAGATGATCGACGAGTACAAGGCGGCGGACGTTCCGGCGGCGGATGTCTGGGCGCAGTCGTTCGACCTTCAGGACGTGCGCTACTGGATCGAGAACGAGCCAGAATTCGGCGCACAGGCGGTGTATCTCGACGACCGTTACGAAGTGCCCGAAGGCGATGGCGGGCTGCTCGATCCCAACGACCCCTCCACGTTCCAGCCGTCCATGAACGAACTCGCCGAGATGGGGGTGAACTACATCGCGCCGCCGATGTGGATGCTGGTCACCTTGGACGATTCGGGCGAGATCGTGCCTTCGGCCTATGCCGATGCGGCGAATGCGGCAGGGTTGAACATCATCACCTGGACGCTTGAGCGGTCCGGCCCTCTTGCGAATGGTGGCGGCTGGTACTTCCAGTCGGTCAGCGATGCAATCGACAGCGACGCGGACTACTACGAGATGCTTCACGTCCTGGCGCAGGATGTCGGTGTTGCCGGCGTTTTCTCCGACTGGCCCGCGACCGTGACGTATTACGCGAATTGCTACGGCCTCTAAGGCCTATCGGCGCGGCGCTTCGGTGCCGCGCCCTTTCGCGTTAAGGACGCGCGACGACGAATTCGGGAACGATTTCGGCACGTTCGATTGCCGCGCGCACGTCCATTACGGCAAGCGAGCCGTAATCCGTGACAAGCGCCGTCGCAAACCCCATGACCCGTCCGCCGAGGATATCGGTGTGCAGCGTGTCGCCCACCATCAGCACGCGGGCCGGATCGGGACGCGCAGACAGCCGCGCCAGCGCAAGGTCGTAGATCGGCGGAAACGGCTTGCCACAGAATTCGGGGATCACACCCGTTCGGTCGGCAAGCCTGTGGGCGAAGTGTCCGGGCTCCCGCGACAATCCACCCTCGCGCGGGGCAACGATGTCGGGGTTACCAACCAGCACGGGACGCGGACGCTTCGCCAGTGCGGCTTCGAGCTGATCCTGTCGCGCCTCTGTCCAGCCGTCGGAGCCCACGAGCAGGAAACCTTCGGCCCAATCGTAATCTTCCGGACGATCACCCAGAAGCCGGGTCTCCAGCGCCTCCAGTTCCTCGCCCCGATATTGTTCGTTGAGCATCAGCCCCCAGCGTCGCCTCTTCTCGTCCGCCAAGCGATGGAGCAAGGCTTCGCGGCTGGTCACGACCTCTTCGGGGGCGAAATCAAAACCGAGCCGGGCGTAACGCTCCATCATCAGCCGCTTAGGATATCCGGCGGAATTGGAGACGACCATGACCTTCTTACCCGCGGCGCGAAACTCCGCGACCCGCTCCGCTGCGCCGGGGATCGGCGCCTCGCCCACATTGAGGACGCCGTACGCGTCAAGAAGAATGACATCGTAAGGGTCCGCGATGTCGGCAAGATTCTCGGCGACGGCAAAGCTTCCGCCGGAAGGTGCCGCTGGAAGCCGGGCACGCACCGCAAGATAGGCGTCGAGAGCCCACGCCCTTTCCTTCGCCGCTGCATCCATCAGAGAATGCGGCGGCGAAGGAACACCGACACGATCTCCCCGATGATAACCAACGCCAGGATCGCCAGAAGCACCGTCGCCGCCTCCGGCCAATTAAACGTATCGATCGCGCCCTGAAGGATGATCCCGATCCCCCCTGCCCCGACGAGGCCCAGCACGGTCGATTCTCTCAGATTGATGTCCCATCGCAGGATGGCGACGGCCCAGAAGGTGGGCATGACCTGCGGCACGATGGCATAGGCGATGACCTTGAAGCGGGACGCGCCGGTCGCCTCGAGCGCCTCGACCGGCCGCTTGTCGATCTCCTCGATCGCCTCGCCCAGCAGCTTGCCCACGAAACCGATCGAACGGAACATGATCGCCACGATCCCGGCGACGATGCCGGGTCCGAAAATCGCCACGAATAGCAGCGCCCAGATGATCGTGTTGATCGAGCGCGACGAGACCAGAATGAATCGCCCCAGCCAGAGCGTCGCGCGATTGGGCGTCGTGTTCTGCGCCGAAAGATACGCCACCGGGAGCGCGATCACGACGGCGAGTGCCGTGGCGATGGTGGCGATGTTCACCGTCTCCCACAGGACCCGGAGGATCACGCCGAGATTCGTCGGGTCCGGCGGCACCATCCGGCCGAAGAGGTCGCCCATCTGGATCGGCGCGTCCCAGACCCAAGCCCAGATCACCTCGATGCTGGTCAGCGCCCAAGCGATCGCGGCCGCGCAGAGTGCGAAGACGGCGAAGCGCATCATGCGCTGACGCGGCGTGAAGCGGGTCCAGTCGTCCCGTCCGAGTTCCTGAAGTGTCATATCCGCTTCCTGATCTGGCCGCTCACGCCCTCGGAGATGAGGATGACGCCCACGATGACCATCGTGATGGCGAGTGCGAAGTCGTAGTCATAGCGCCCGAAGGCATTGGCCAACGTCGAACCGATTCCCCCGGCTCCCACGATGCCCACCACGGCCGACGCGCGGAGGTTGCTGTCGAGTTGGTAGATCGTCAGACCGATCTGCCGCGGCATGATCTGCGGGAAAATCGCGTAGAAGAGCGTCGAGAAGTAGGGAGCGCCAGCCGCGCGCATCGCCTCGACCTGACCGAAATCGATCTCCTCGATCCGCTCGGCCAACATCTTGGCGACGAAACCGATGGAATAGACGATGAGCGTCAGCACGCCTGCGAAGGGGCCGAAGCCGACCGCCTTGACGAAGATGATCGCGACGATCACCGGGTGAAAGCTGCGCGCCACGATGATCAGCCCGCGTCCGAAATAGAAGATCGGCGTGGGCGCCACATTACGCGCGGCCATGAAGGCAATTGGGATCGACAAGATCACGCCGCCCGTGGTCGCGAGAATGGCGATCTTCAAACTTTCCAGCAGACCGTCGATCATCAGTTCGGAGCGGTCGAAATTCGGGGGAAACGCGCCATTGAAGATGCGAGCCGCGCGGCCCAAACCATCGGAAACCCGTGCCCAGTCGATTGGGAGCGTCCCCAGCACCCAGACCACGTAGACGAGGACGCCTAGGTAGAGCGCCCAACGCAGCACCGGATTGGAGATCGCCGACTGCTTCGACCAGGTATCGCGCGCGGCGCTCACGATGCGGCCTTCCATTCGTCGGCGCGATCCGCGGCGGGGCTGCCGGAATAGATGCGGTCCATCGCCTCCTGATCGAGCTTGTCCGGCACGTCATCGAAGATGATCCGGCCGTACCGCATGCCGACGATCCGGTCGGTATATTGCTTGGCCTCGGTGACGTTGTGGATGTTGATCATTACCGGGAGCTTCAGCTCCCCCGCCAGATCGCGAAGCAGGCCCATGATCTGCTCGGACGTTTTCGGATCGAGCGATGCCGTCGGCTCATCGGCCAGAAGGATCTCCGGCTGCTGCATCAACGCGCGCACCACGCCCACGCGCTGACGCTCCCCCCCGGACAGCGCGTCGGCGCGCGTATCGGCGTAATGTGCGATCCCCACGCGCTCCATCAATTCGAAGGCGCGGCGGATGTCCTCCTTGGGATAACGGCGCGTGATCGCGGCCCATGTCGAGATATACCCCAAGCGCCCGGACTGGACGTTCTCCATCACGGTAAGCCGGTCCACGAGATTGAAGCCCTGAAAGACCATGCCGATCTTGCGCCGGGCGGCGCGCAATTGCCGGCCGCGCAGCTCGGTGAGTTCGGTGCCGTTGAGGTTGATCGACCCGGAGGTCGGCTCCACCAGACGGTTGATGCAGCGCAGAAGCGTGGATTTGCCCGCACCCGACGAGCCGATGATCGAGGTGACGCTCTCCCCTTCGATGGTGAGGTCGAGGTCCTTCAGCACAGGCTCACCGGAGCCGTAGCGTTTCACCAGATTGGTGATCTTCAACATGAAATTCCCTTTCGGACGGCCCGGCCTGTGTCGGCCGGGCCGATTGGATTACTCGGCGGCCAGACCCTGCGGCGTGTATTCGACACCGTTGGCAGACTGGATCTGACGGATTACCGCCCACTGATCCTCATAGGTGATGGGGATGAACTTGGAGACGCCGGTGAATTCCTCGCCCAACTCGGTGCCCTCGAAGTCGTAGGAGAAGAACGCCTCCTCAATCTTTGCCTTCAAGTCTGGCGAAAGATCATGTGCGTAGGTGTAGGAGGTGGTGGGGAACGGGTCGCTCTCCCAGATCATCTTCACCTCCTCGGGGTCGTAAAGCCCCCGCTCCGCCATCCGGTCCACAACCTCGGACGCGACCGGCGCGGCATCGTAATCGCCCGCGACGACGCCCAGCATCGATTGGTCGTGGCTTCCCGAATAGGTCACCTCGTAGTCCTCGCCGGGGACCACGCCCAAATCGGGAAAGAGCGCCCGCGGCGCCTGATTGCCCGAGTTTGAGGTGGGCGAAGTGTGCGCAACCCGCTTGCCGGCAAGGTCGGCAACCTCTTCGATATCGCTGTCGGCTTGGGTGTAGACCTGCAGCGTGTAGCCGAAGCGCCCGTCATCCGATCCCATGATGGCAAAAGGCACGGCCCCTGCAAGGTTCACCGCGAACGGCGTCGGTCCGGTCGAGAAGCCCGCGATGTGCAGACGACCGGAACGCATCGCCTCGACCTCGGCCGAGTTCGACTGCACCGCAAAGAACTGCACGTCCTTGCCGGTCGTCTCTTCCAGATGCTCGATGAACGGGTCCCAGATGTCCTCGTAGATCGCCGGATCTTCGACAGGCGTGTAGGCGAAGACAAGCGTGTCGGGATCCCGCAGCTCGCTCTCGTCCTCCGGCGCATCGGCGACGAGGTCACCGTTCGCGTCGCAGTAGATCTCGCTGAGTTGACCGCGGTTGGAGCAGTCGTCCTGCGCAAAGACAGCAGTCGCCGACAGTGAGATGGTCGCCAGAATCGTTCCGCCGAGCCAGATACCATTCTTCATTCGTCAATCCTCCGTATGGTTACCACATCACACCCCTCCCGGCGTGACGCAGTCATACCTCACAACAGCACCGCTCCCTGCAACTTGCAACGAGATACCGGTGGAAGTCGGGCTTGGCAGGTTCGGTCGTCTCTCGTGCACAAGTAGCCTGACGCACCACGCCCCTTTTTCCCAAACCAAATTTCTTCAAGTGTTCGGTGACGGGCACGCCGATCTCGGTGTCGCCGACTGGAGTTGTGACCCGGACCTCGGGCTCGGCAACCTGTGGATCGACGTTGGTTCATCGAGCCGCCATCGGCCCGACGACGATGGCGGACCAAATATTGCTGACCAAGCAGCTTGACACACCGCTTCCCAGTCTCAACGCAGGTCCGGCGGCAGAACCGTTTGGGGCCGCCCCGGAACCGATGATGAGCTAGCCCTGTTTTTCAATGACGGGATGACGGCGCGGGCGCCACGACTAGCGATGACACCGTGGCACTTGCGGATGTCGCAGGTGCCCCATTGCCAGCCTTTTCCGCCAGCAAGGTCCGTTTGAGCGGGCAAGGCAGCACCTGCGAAGCCTGCTCAGGTCGGTAACGCGAAACCGCTGGCCGTCGCCGATAGCGATCCTGCCCATTAGCTTTTTAAAGCAGTGACCGTGGCCCGTAAACTCTCGACGACCCGGAGCTACTAGATTTCATCGTCTGTTCCGCGTTGGGATCTTGCGCCAGACCCGCCGCTTGAGCGCACCGTGATTGCGCGCCTGCCGGGCACTTTCGCCCAGGACCTGCGTGCCGCTGCTACTCACTGCCCGCCAGCGCATTGCGCAGCAAGGTGTCGGGAGGGGATTAGAAGGTACAGCGATGTCCTTGCTCCACTACCAAAAGTGTCGATGGACATAGCCTTCTGGCGGTGGAAAAACGTACTGGAGCCCGGCACCGTCTAACCTCAGGCCGACCAAGCGCACCAGACTGTAAATGGTGAGGCTTCACGGAAGGTCGTCTGCCGCAGCGCAATGGCGCACCGAACCCTATCGGCCGGGACACGGCCTCCGTAGCTCTGCCGAAGGTCAAGCTGCCCCGGCACCACAGCCTGACAGTTCATGTCGGAACAGAACTGGATCATTACCAAGCCCCAACGTGGGTGTTTCTTTAAGTTCCGGCGGATCTTGGTCTTGCGGATCGAAGGCACAGGCGCGCTCAAACATTCCAGCCGCCAAACCCGATTCAATGGATAAGGCCGCGTTCGGACAAAACGCGCAGGCCAGAGGTTTGAGAAAAATCATTCCCGGCCAACCAGAAAACCATAACAAACCATTCGCGCGCATGGGCGACAGAATGCTCTAGATGATTATAGCGATTGAGAGGGTGGTGCTCGCAGTAGGATTCGAACCTACGACCTTCGCCTTCGGAGGGCGACACTCTATCCAGCTGAGCTATGCGAGCCTAATGTTCCCCAGTTATCCTTAGAGTTATGTCTCAAACAAGACTTCTCTCAGGACGTTCCTGCCCGACTACAATACCTTCGCCCCTCAAGCAACTACCTTCGGACGGTACCGCGTGATCCAGTGGAGCTAAGCCTTACTGACGGCTCAGTAGCCGCGGCAACCCAGGATCGCAAGTCACTTTGCCAATTGCGCCAGAATCGATCGTGCGGCTCGCAGGCCCGGAGCCTCGCCGCCACGACCGAGTGCGTCCATCGTCGACGCCAAGGCGGCATGCTGACGTTCCCGCTCGGACGGAACCGACATCAGACGGGCGAACGCTGCGCCCACAGGAGCGGGTCTGCAATTCGGGCCGAGGAACTCGGGAACGACCTTTGCGCCCGCAACCAGGTTCACCAGAGTCGCGGTATCGATCCGCATCATGCGGCTGATGATCTGCCAACTTAGCCAGTTCATGTCGTAGGCGATGACCATCGGGGTATCGTTCGCCGCCAACTCAAGGCTGACGGTGCCCGACGCGGCCAATGCCGCCTTCGCCGCACCAAATGCGGCGCGTTTTTCGCTTGGATCGGTTACGACGATCGGATCGTACGGCCAAGTCCGCACGAGATCGCGAACGGCTTCCTTCAGATGTGGCACCGTTGGCACCACAATGCGGCTTCCCTTCGGAAGAGCCTCGACAGCCTCGCCGAAAACGGGTCCGAGGCGCGAGATCTCACCCCGTCGCGATCCGGGCAGAACCAGTGCGATGTCACCTTCCGCTCGCACTTGGAACGCAGCGATTTCGTTGGCGTCGGCCCTCGGCTCGGCGACGACGGGATGGCCAACGAAGTCGCAGGACATTCCCGCAGCCTCCATGAACGGCGGCTCGAACGGCAAGAGCGCGAGAACATGATCAACATGGCGCGCCATCTTCGCCGCCCGCCCCGACCGCCAGGCCCAGACGGACGGCGCGACGTAGTGGATGATGCGCAGGTCCGGGAGCGCCTCTCGCACGCGTGCGGCGACCCGAAGGCAGAAATCCGGACTGTCGATGGTGACAAGCGCATCCGGCCGTGCCGCGACGATCGCCGCCACCGCCTGATCGCGGCGGCGCAGCAGGTCGGGCAGGCGCGGCAAAACCTCGGCCAACCCCATGACCGACAACACCTCCATCGGGAACAGGCTTTGAAGCCCCTGCTCTTCCATGGCCGATCCGCCGACTCCCTCGATGGCAATCTGCGGGGCGAGGTCGTTCAGACCGACCATCAATGCGGCACCCAGTCGATCCCCCGAAGGCTCACCGGCGATGAGGAAGAGCTTCGTCATACCGCCTCGAGGAACAATCCCGTTTCGACCAGCCGGTCGCGCAGCGTTTCCGGTTCCAGCACCAGAACTTCGCCATGCGGCACCGCAATTCCCGCAAGGCCGGCAGCGGCCGCATGGCGCACGGTATCTGGCCCGATCGTGGCCATGTCGATCCGGCGATCCTGATCCGGCTTCGCCGCCTTGAACAAAACGCCGCCCTCGGGTCGCGGGAACGGCTCGGCCAGCGCGGCGAGCATCCGGTCTGTTCCGGGCAGAGCCTCGACAGCCAGAACCTGTCCACCCGCCACGACGACCGCTTGCCCGATATCCAGCGCGCCGAGTGCCGTGTGCACGTCGCGCGCGCGGAAAATATCGGCACGGTCACGATCCAATGGCGTGCCGATCAACGGCAGATCAAGCAGTGTCGGGTCGAGATCCTGCGCGGAAACGACCTCTACCCCCGCCTCCTCGAAAAACGCGACGACGGTTCGCAGGGCCGCATCGTCGCCAGCCCGAAGCGCCGCCATCATCCGGGGTACGAGTGGCATCGTCGTCGCGTCGACGGCCGCGGGATCAAGGCGCGGGCGTGCGATCCGGCCGGCAAGGCAAACCTTCGTCACCCCGTCATTCCGAAGGCCGGCGATAACCGATCCCAGATGTTCCACGCGAAAACCCTCGGACGCAAAGGCTTCCGGCGGGAAACCCTTGAGGTGCAGGGCCCGCCAAGACGTTCCGTCAAGCGCTCTGGCCAGCCGCGGCGGAAGCCCCCCCTGCCCCGCGATGAGCGCGAGCGTCACTTCGGCACCAGAAAGCTGCGATCCGAGGCGCCGGTAATGAAGGTGACCATGCGGTGCACGTACTCGCTGTCCGTCTCCGCGCCAAGACGACGCGCCCGTTCGAGAAACGTGCCCTCGCCCTGCTTTAGCGTCAGAAGCGCCACGCGCAGCGCCTGAATGTCCGACCGGGCGACGCCCTTGCGCTTGAGTCCGACAAGATTGAGCCCGTCCAGTTCCGCCCTCGGCCCGGTGACGAGGCCATAGGGCACCACATCGTTGGTTACCATCGACAAGGCCCCGATGATCGCGCCCTGTCCGATCCTGACCCATTGATGAATGCCCGACAGCCCGCCCACGATGACGTCATCCTCGAGCAGGCAATGCCCCGCCACGGCGGATTGGTTGACGACGATGACACGGTCCCCGATCCGGCAATCATGCGCGATGTGGCATCCCGCCATGAACAGCCCATCATCGCCCACGACGGTCTCGCCCCCACCATGCGCAGTGCCGGCGTTCATCGTGACATGCTCGCGAATGCGGTTGCGGCGACCGACACGCAAACGGGTCCGTTCGCCGGCGAACTTGAGATCCTGCGGCACCTCGCCGATCGACGCGAAGGGGAAAATCACCGTCCCCTCCCCGATCTGCGTGTCGCCGGTCAGGACCACGTGGCTGCGCACGTCGACATCGGCGGCCAAAACCACATCCGACCCGACGAGGGTGAATGCCCCGACCGACGCGCCCGCCCCGATGGTCGCCCCCGGCTCGATTACCGCCGAGGGATGGATATTTGCCGTCGGATCAACGCTCACGCGGACTCCTTCGACAGATCGATCATTGCCGCGAAATCCGCGGAACAGGCCATTTCACCATCGACCTTCGCCTCGCCGTGGAACTTCCAAACTTTCGCCCCGGCCGTTCCGCGCGTAACCTGCACGTGCAGTTTGAGAACGTCGCCCGGGACCACCTTGCGCCGGAACTTGGCGTTGTCGACGGACATGAAGTAGATCAGCGCCTTCCGGTCCACGAGATCGTTCGACATCCCGACCAGAACGCCCGCCGTCTGCGCCATCGCCTCGATGATGGTGACGCCGGGCATGATCGGGGCCTCGGGAAAGTGGCCCTGAAAATGCGGCTCGTTGAAGGTGACGTTCTTGATGCCCGTGGCCGAGACATTGGCCACGATCTCCTCCACCCGGTCCACGAAAAGAAACGGGTAGCGGTGCGGAATGATCCGCTGGATCATGTGGATGTCCGCGTCGGGGATCTGCCCGTCCGTATCGTTCGCCATTCCCGTTCCCCCAATCTTTCCGTTCCGCAGGACCTATCCTGCCGGACGGGTGCGGAGCAAGCACGTGCTCAGTCGGCAGGCATGTCCGGCGGGATCGCGGCCGGTTCCGACTCCCCGGGCGCGGCATGAGGCCGGGGCTCTGGACGGTTTCCATCCAGCGGGTCGCCCGCCCCGATCGCGTCGTCGATCCGGCCGCGCGCGACTTCGGTGATGTCCACCTGATCGGCTGAGGCGATCACCATCCGCCGGTCGAGGATGACGAGCGCCCCGGTCTCCTGCGCGAGCGCGATCAGCACCGGGTTGGCCCGCTCGAGAAAGACCTGCTGCGCCCGCTCGCCCTGCTGGGCGATTGCACGCTCCTTTGCATCCTGCGTCCGGCGGATCTCTGTCACGCGCTGATCGAAATCCGTGGCCAGATCCCGGAAATCGGCCGGATCCATCTCCTCGCGCTCCTGTGTCAGGGCGCGCTCTTCCGCCTCAAGCTCTGTTTGAATCCGGGCGTTTTCGGCGGCCAAAGCGGACAGCGCCGCTTCAATATCGGCCGCGACGCGCTGGCCAAAGAGGCTGCGGGCGAAAAGTTCATCACGGTCCAACACGATCACGGCGGATTGCGGCACGCCGCGCAAGGGTCCGGCAGGCTGCGCGCTGCCTAAAGGTGCCGACAACATCAGAGCCGCCAACGCGGCGGCGGCAAGCGAGGATCTGTTGCGCATCAGAAACGTGTCTGAATGGTCAGGTCGAAATTCTGCTCCTCATCGAAGCTCTGCTTGTTGATGGCCCGGGTGAAGTTGAACCGAAGCGGCCCGATCAACGTGTCCCAGTTTATTCCGACACCCACAGCGGAGTTGAGGAAGAAATCGTCGTCTATGGGTATGGGTCCGGTCGTCATCTTGTCGTCCAGCCCCCACACGGATCCGGCATCGAGAAAAGCGGCGCCGGAAATGCCGTATTCGTCGGGCAGGAAGCCGAGTGGGAATTGCGCCTCCAGACGGGCGGCGACGAAGTAGTTGCCGCCGAGTGCCGCGCCGTCCTCGTCAAAGTTCAGGTCACGCGGTCCGATTCCGCCGGATTCGAAGCCGCGTATGATGTTCTGATTGTTGAAAAAGCGGGTCGATTGGCGAGAGGCCCCGTCATCGAGCGTCGTGATCGCGCCACCCTCGAATGTCGCGTTCAGGACGATCTCGTCGTTGCGCACGCGACGCTGCCCCGCGGCGAGGAACGTCGTCTTGATGAACTCCTCGTCACCGCCGACGCCGGCGAATTCCTGGGCAAAGCGAAAGCGGACGCCGCGGGTGGGATCGAGACCCCGCCCGATCGTGTCGTAGGTATAGGTATAGCCGGCCGCCGACGTGACCGCCTCGCCGGCATCCGCCTCGAGGATCGGGGACAACGGCTCGTCATCGTCGCGACGCGTCAGCTTGTTGTTGACATAGGTATAGGTGAAGCCGAGGCGGCTGTACTCGCCCGCCGGAAAGGTAAGGCCGGTGCGGAACCCTGCGGTGCGCGTGTCGAAGGACAGCGAGTCGCGCGACGATTCGGAGTAGAAGACCGAAAAGGACAGTGCGAGATCGCGGTTGAGAAAATAGGGCTCGACGAAAAGCACTTGGGAGTTCGAGCTCTCCGACCCGGTGTCGATCGTGAAGTTGAACGTCTGCCCGCGCCCCAGAAAGTTCGTCTCCGCAAAGCTCAGCGCCACACCGACGCCGGCTTCCGCGGAATAGTTCGCGCCGAGGCCCAGCGATCCCGTCGGCTGCTCCTCCACGTCGACATCGACGATGACCTGCTCGGGGGTCGTCCCCTCCCGGGTCGTGACCTCGGCCTGACTGAAATAGCCGAGCGCGCGGATCCGCTCCGCCGCCGCACGAATTTCGCGCGGATTGAAGGGGTCGCCCTCGACGGTGTTGAACTCCCGCCGGATAACGCGGTCGAGCGTCGTGGAGTTGCCTTCGATGTCGATCCGCTCGACGAAGACCCGCTCGCCTCGCTCGATCACAAAGTTGACGTCCAGCGTCAGGTCGCGCGGGTTGCGCTCGATCTGAGGCGTGACGCGGATGAACGTCCGCCCCTGCCGCGTTGCCAGAAGTTCGAGCCGCTGAATCGTCCGCTCGAGGCTCTGCGGGTTGAACAGATCGCCGGGGTCGATCTGGACCTCGCTCCGGTACTCGGACAGGTCGATGCCCGGAACGGTCGCGGAAACGCCGATGTTGCCAAATCGGAGTTGCTGCCCCTCGCGGATCGTGAAGGTCAGGAAGTAGGCATCGCGCGAGGGAACGAGCTCGGGGACGACCGAGAGAACCTCCATATCGGCATAGCCGCGCGACAGATAGAAGTCATTCAGAAGCCTGACATCGAGCGCGATCCGATCCGCGATAAAAGTGTCCGAGCCGATCAGCCTACGGAAAAGACCCGCTTGCGTCGTCTCCAGCACGCGGCGCAGGCGGCGGTCCGAAAATGCGCGGTTGCCCACGAAACTCAGACGCTCAACCTCGCTCACTTCGCCTTCGGCCACCTCGAAGACCAGATCGACGCGGTTGTCGCTGCGGCGAATGATCTTGGGCTGGACCGTCGCGGCCAGACGCCCGGCTTGGGTGTAAGCCTCGGTGATCGCGACGGCGTCGCGCTCCGCCTGTGCGGGGTCGTAAACCCGGCGCGGCTGGCTTTGGACAATCGTCAGAAGATCCTCATCGCTCAGGCGGCGGTTCCCCTCGATCGCGATCTGGCTCACCGTCGGAAACTCGTCGACGATGACGATAAGGGTGCCTCCCTGCGGCACGATCTCGACGTTCTGGAACAGGCCGGATCTCTGAAGCCTCTGGAAGCCGTCGTTGAGTTCGGCCGCCGTCACCGACTCCCCCGGTGAAACCCCGAGGGTCGATAGAATGCTCGCCGTCTCGATGCGGGTATTCCCCTGAACCTCGAACTCACTGAAGCGGTAGGATTGCGCGACTGTCGGAATGGCACCTCCAAGCAGGAAGGCCATGGCGGTCAAAGCGAGCCCGGTCGTCCGCAGACAGCGCCCGATCTGCCTTGGATGTCTCGCGCAAGACGCGTCTTCGGCACGCGTGCGCGCCCCGTTCCCTTGGTCCGTGTCCATGCGCCCCGCCTCGTCCTCTTCTTTACGATTTGACTAGCGTGGCGTCCGCGTCGTGTCAAAGCGCGAAGGGGCGGGCCCGGCGGGTCGATGGGATTGTCAGAGCGACTGGAACCACGACGCCAGCATCACGGCCAGCACGATCGCGAAAGTCGCGAGAAACCGGTCGATGTTCAGGCCGACGAAAACCGAGAGGCCGCGATATCCGTTCTGCATCTCACGCATCATTACACCCAATTCTTGACCCCCTTGGGGTGCTGCGAAAATCGGGCGAAATTTGGACGTCTCTTGGGTAAAACCTTGAGCGATCCGGACGAGACATCGCCCGATACTCGCCTAGCAGACGAAATCGTTCCAAGTGGCAAACACCATCAGCGTCAGCATGAGCGCCACGCCCACGACCATGAGCGCCCGCACCCATTCATCCGAAGGCGGGCGGCCGCGAACGGCCTCGTAGGCATGGAACACGAGGTGCCCGCCGTCGAGCACCGGGATCGGGAACAGATTCAGCATCCCGACCGCCGCCGAAAGGACCGCGATGAACGACACGAAGTCCAGGATCCCGGTCGACGCGACGGCGCCCGCCGTCTTGGCGATGCCTACGGGGCCGGAAAGGTTGCAGGTGCTGATCGCGCCGGTGACAATATGGCCGAGAGCGCTGAGTGAGGACTGGATGATGTAGAACGTCCGGTCCACCCCATGCGCCAGCGCGCCGAACAGGCCCGTCTCTTCGGTCGCCGGCTCGAAGAACAGACCGCCGTTGATCCCGATGATCCAACGCCGCTCAAACCCGCCTTCGCTACGCGGCAGATCCTGTGCCCGAGGCGTGAGTGTGAACGTCAGCTCTTCACCCCCCTCCGGCCCCGGACGCCACACATCGAGCACGAGCGGGCGGCCTTCGGTCGCCTCGACGATCTCGCGCAACTCCCGGAAGGAGTAGATGGGCGCATCGTCGACGGCCAGGATCACGTCGTCCGGGCGCATCCCGATATCCCAAGCCGCGCCCCTCGGCATGACGCTGTCGGCACGCGCAGGCAACGGAAAGGCCGCGTCGACCCTGACCGTCTCGCCATCGCGGATGACCTCGTAGCGGATCGTCGGCGCGGGAGGCACATCCTCGGCGACCTCAGCAATCTCAGCCAGGTCGGATACGTCGGTTCCCGCGACCGAGACGACCTCGTCCCCCGGCTGCAGGGTGACGACCGTTTCGGGCAGCGGTCGCAATTCCCCGATCACCGGCGCATCGGCGGCCCGCCCGAGGAACAGCGCAAATGCGCCGAAGATCAGGATGGACAGGATGAAGTTGAAGGCCGGGCCCGCCGCGACGGTGGCCGACCGCCGCCAGAGCGAGGCGCCGGTCATCGTCTGCGACAGCTCCTCGGCGGTCATCTTTGCCGTCGCCTCGTTGTCCTCACCGACCGAAGCCGCGTTGCCGTCGCCGCGAAACTTCACATAACCGCCGAGGGGAAGCGCGGCCACTTGCCACCGCGTCCCATGCCGGTCGTCGCGCGACCACAGGATCGGACCAAAGCCGATGGAGAAGACGTCCGCCTTGATGCCACACCAGCGGCCGACGATGTAATGACCGTATTCGTGGATCGCCACGATGATCGACAGGGCCGCGACAAAGGCCAGCACGGTCCAGAGAAAGCCGCCGAACTGCGGAATGAGGGTGGCGTCCATGAGGATGTTGTCCTGCTGGTCTTGGCTATAGATCTGCGGGCACAGCGCCCGACAGGTCGTGTGCCATGACCCGCGCGCGCGCGTCTGTTTCCTGCACCATATCGAGAGTCAGGGTCGCGGCTTCAAGGCATCCCTCGCCGTCCAGACGCTCAAGAACGCGGGCGACCAAAGGCGCCATGTCCGTGAAGCGGATCCGGCGGTCCAGAAACAGGTCGAGCGCCGCCTCCTTGGCCGCGTTGAATACCGCGCCCGCAAGGCCCCCGCACGCCATGACATCGCGCGCAATGGCCAGCGCCGGATAACGTGCCGGGTCGGGCGTGTGGAAATCGAGCGATCCGATGGCCGCGAGGTCCAGCCGGTCCACCGGCAATGCGCCACGATCCGGCCAGCTCAGCGCATGGCCGATGGCGTGGCGCATGTCCGGCGCACCCAGATGCGCCATCATCGCGCCATCCTGAAACTGCACCAGTGCATGAACAAGGCTCTGGGGGTGGATGATCGTGTCGATCTTGTCTGCGGGAAGACCGAAGAACTCCTTCGTCTCAATGAGTTCCATCGCCTTGTTCATCATCGAAGCCGAGTCGATGGTGATCCGCTGCCCCATGTCCCAGTTGGGATGGGTGCCCGCTTCCCGAGGCGTCGCCGAGGCCAGCCGGTCGAGAGGCCAGTCGCGCAATCCTCCACCCGATCCGGTGATGATCACCTTCTCGACGGCGTCGATATCCTCACCGCGCAGCGCCTGAAAGACAGCGGAATGCTCACTATCGACCGGCAGGATCGTCGCACCGTATCGTGCCGCTTCGGCCATCAGCAGAGGACCCGCGCAGACGAGGCTCTCCTTGTTGGCGAGCGCCAGCGTCGTGCCATGCCGCAGAGCCCGCAGCCCCGGCTCCAGCCCCGCGGCGCCGACGATGGACGACATGACCCAATCGGCGCGACGATCCGCCGCCTCCAGCAGAGCCTGCTGCCCCGCCGCCGCCTCCACATTGCTCCCCGCTAGCGCATCGCGCAGCGCGTCGAGCAGGTCGTCGAAGGCGGTCACCGCAACCTCCGCGCCAAGCCGTCGCGCGTCGGATGCGAGTTGGGCGATGTTCGCGCCGCCGGTCAGCGCCACCACCTCGAACGCGCCGCGCCCGATCAGGTCGATCGTGCTCTGGCCGATTGAGCCGGTCGCTCCGAAGATGGATATGCGGCGCATCTCAGATGCCGGGGACGGGCGGAAATTCCAGCAGCGACTCGATCACCAACAGCATGAGCGCGGCGCCCAGCATCGCGTCGAACCGATCGAACAAGCCACCATGACCCGGCAACAAGGCCGAAGAATCCTTGACCCCGACCTTCCGCTTCACCGCACTCTCGGCGATGTCACCCATCTGTGCCATCATTGCGAGCGCGATCGAGATGCCGATCGTCTCCCACCCGACATCCTGCCAAACGGCCCAGATCCCGCCCACGACCGCGGCGCCGACCCATCCTGCGATCGTGCCCGACCACGTCTTCTTCGGGCTTACCCGCGGCCAGAATTTCGGCCCGCCGATTATCCGGCCGAAGAAGTAGCCGAACACATCGGAGGCCACGACCACGAGGATCAGCCAGACCATCCAGACGAGCCCGAAATTGGTCAGATGCTGCGTCAGGCTGAACCCGGCCAGCACCATGGAGAGCGAGAACGTCACCACGATGCGACGATGGCGGCGAATGAAGGCGATCGCCGACATCGGCACAAGCATCAGCAGCGGCAGGGCAAAGCCAATCGCCAGGAAGTCCGCGAAGAACAACGCTCCGCCGCCGATGATGGCAAGGAGGCGGGCGCGCTTCCGCCCCGCCTTTACCATCGTCGCAAGTTCCCACAGCATGATCCCGACGATCACCGCGATCAGAGCAGTAAACCAGATGCCCCCGAGGACAATCGCGACGGCCCCAATCGCGAACAGCACAAGCGCCGTGATCAACCGGGGCGCGAGATCCTGAAAACGCCCCGCGACGGCGGGCATCATCGGCGCGGCATGCTCAAAATCGAAGAGCGGCGGCTCCTCCTCTTCGGCGGCAGGCTTGCCGGGGCGTTCGCTCATGCGACGACCCCACCGTAGCGCCGCTCCCGCGCGCCGTAGCGCGTCAGCACCGCCTTGAACTGCTCCCGCGTGAAGTCCGGCCAGAGGGTGTCGACGAACTCGTATTCCGAGTAGGCCGATTGCCAGAGCAGAAAGTTCGAGATCCGCGCTTCGCCCGAGGTTCGGATCACGAGATCCGGATCCGGCAGGACATGCGTGTCGAGGTAGCGCGGCAGCGTCTCGTCACTGACCTCCTCGGGGTCGAGGCGACCGGCGGCGACGTCACGGGCAAGCCGCTTCGTCGCGCGCGCCACCTCGTCCCGCCCGCCGTAATTGAGGGCGATGGTCAGGTTCACCCGGGTGTTATGCGCCGTCAGCGCCTCGATCATGTCCATCAAACTGCGCAGCTTGGAATCGAGGCGCACGCGATCTCCGATGAAGCGAACGCGCGTTCCTTCGGCCAGCAGTGTCTGCGCCTCGCTCTCGATATAGCGACGGAACAGCGACATGAGACCCGACACCTCGGCCTGCGTCCGCTTCCAGTTCTCTGTCGAAAACGCAAATATGGTCAGGTAGTCGACCCCGAGGTCGGGACAGGCCGCGACGATCTCCCGGACGCGCCGCGCGCCCGCGCGGTGACCCAGCAGACGCGGCCGCCCCCGGGCCTGCGCCCATCGTCCGTTACCATCCATGATGATCGCGACGTGACGCGGACCGGCATGTGCCATGGGGTCGAGCATTTCGGTATTCTCCGTTTTGCGCCGGGTGCAAACCGTGCCCCTGACAAAGCCCACCGGGGCCTATTTCGGCCCTCGGCCGCCGCGAAAACCTCTGGAAATCCGGCCCTGACGAATTCATGCCCGGCCCCTGACCTGCGGTTGGATCAGGACGTCAAACCTGCATGATCTCCGCCTGCTTCTCCTCGAGCGCGGCATCGACGCGCTTGATGTAGTCGTCGGTCATCTCCTGGACCTCGCTCTCCCACATCTTACGCTCATCCTCGGGCGGGTCGGCCCTCTTGATCTGGTCCATGCCATCGCGGCGGACGTTGCGGATGGCGACGCGCGCGCCTTCGGCGTACTGGCCCGCCACCTTCGTCAGATCGCGCCGCCGCTCCTCGTTCAGCTCCGGGATGGGCAGCATGATGATCGTGCCGTTGAGCTGCGGGTTGATGCCCAGCCCGCTCTCGCGGATGGCCTTTTCGACCTTCCCCACAAGCGACTTGTCCCAGACGTTGATGGTGACCATCCGCGGCTCGGGCACGTTGACGGTGCCCACCTGATTGATCGGGGTGGCGCTGCCATAGGCGTCCACCATCACCGGCTCCAGCATCGAGGCGCTGGCGCGACCGGTCCGAAGCGACGCGAATTCGGTGCGCAGGTTGGCCATCGCGCCATCCATCCGCCGTTTCAGGTCGTCGGTATCCAGCATGAAGTCGTCAGACATGCGCGGTTTTCTCCCGTGTTTGCGTGGCTATACTGCGCCGGGCCTCCCTTTGGAAGCGGCTGATCCGACGAAGGGTAAACCCTTGGGCCAGAAGTGGCACCTTCTGCGCGATTTCCCGCGAAGCGGATCAACCGACGCGCGTGGAGGTCCCCTCTCCCGACAGGATCGATTGGAAGCCGCCCGGCGCGTCCAGCGAAAAGACGATGATCGGCAACCCGTTTTCCCGTGCCAGAGCGATAGCGGAGGCGTCCATCACCTTCAGGTGCTTCGTCAGCACGTCGTCATAGCTGATGCGATCATAGCGGACCGCGTCTGGATGAAGGACCGGATCCTTGTCGTAGACGCCGTCCACCTTCGTCCCCTTGAAGATCGCCCCGCAGGACATCTCCGAGGCCCGCAGCGTCGCCGCCGTATCGGTGGTGAAATAGGGGTTGCCCGTTCCGGCGGCGAATATCACGACGCGGCCCTTCTCCAGGTGCCGAACCGCGCGGCGACGAATATAGGGCTCGCAGACCTGATCCATCGGAATGGCGGAGACAACGCGCGTGTGGATCCCGAGGCTTTCCATCGCGCCTTGCACGGCGAGCGCGTTCATCACGGTTGCCAGCATCCCCATGTAATCGGCCGTCGTCCGCTCCATTCCCTGCGCCGACCCTTGGAGCCCGCGGAAGATGTTGCCGCCTCCGATCACCATGCAGATCTCGACGCCCATCTTGTGGACGGATTGCACCTCGCGGGCGATACGCTCGACGGTGGGCGGATGCAGGCCGAATCCCTGATCGCCCATCAGCGCCTCGCCGCTGATCTTGAGCATCACGCGGCGGAGATTTGGATGTGGGGGCGTGGGTCCGGTTGCATCCTCCATCGCGTCAATCCCTTGTCCCGCCTCATGTTGCGCCGGAACGTATGCCGGATTAGGCGGCACGGGGCAACCGGCCGCCTTGCGCCTGCCGAACCGGATGAAGACCGCCGCACAAGATGCTGGAAATAACAGATACCATCCCCGCCGACCTCCCCGTTTTAATTGCGGGCCCGACCGCATCCGGCAAGTCCTCGCTGGCGCTGGCCATCGCGCGGGCGCAGGGCGGGACGGTCGTGAACGCCGACGCGCTTCAGGTCTTCGGCGACTGGCGCCTTCTGACGGCGCGCCCCTCGGCGCAGGAAGAAGCCGTGGCGCCGCATGCGCTCTACGGCCATGTCCCGTGGACGGCGGAACGGTCGGTCGGCGATTGGCTGCGAGAGGTTGCGCCGCTTCTGAGCCGGACGCGGCCAATCATCGTCGGCGGTACCGGGTTGTTTTTCCGCGCGCTGACCGAGGGGCTGGCAGACATTCCGGCCACACCGCCCGAGATTCGGGAAGAAGCGCAGGAGCGGCTCGACCGGAGTGGCCTCAACGCTTTCGCCGCCGAACTCGATGCGGAGGTGCGGGCCGATCTCGACCTGCGCAACCCGATGCGCGTCCTGCGTGCGTGGGAGGTCAAGCGCGCCACCGGCCGCTCGATCCGGGATTGGCAAGCGGACACGCCCCCGCCCCTCCTGCCCCTGACGCACGCGACACCGCTGGTCCTTGACGCTCCGGCGGACTGGCTCGATCCACGGATCGCGCGCCGCTTCGACGCGATGCTCGATGCGGACGTCCTCGACGAAGTACGCGCTGTCCTGCCGCGGTGGGATCCGACGCTGCACGCTGCGCAGGCGATTGGCGCAGCGGACATGGTCGCCCATCTGCGCGGCGAGATCGACCTTTCCACCGCGCGCGACCGGGCCGTGCTCGCCTCCAGACGCTATGCCAAGCGGCAGCGTACCTGGTTCCGGTCGCGTATGGCGGGTTGGCGGCGCATCGAGGCGGCAAGCCTCTGAAGGACCTCCCGGGCCCGGTGCCGCGTTGGCCACACAACAACACCGACCGCACGGAGATCATTTATGGCCGATTTAAGCTGGACCATACCCGTCATGCGCACCGGATATGCCGGGCGCGGAATTACCTATCTGGCCGTCGCCGGCCTGTCGCTCTGGGCGATCTGGTCCGGCGGGCAGGCGCAGGGGACATCCAGCGTTCTCGAACGCCTGTCGGGCAGCACTTGGGGCGTCGTCGTCCTCTGGCTCATCGCGATCGGCCTCTTCGCCTACGCGATCTGGCGCGGGATCGATGCCGTCGAGGATCTGGAGGATTACGGCTCCGACGCAGAGGGCCTGACGGCGCGCACGGGCATGATCGTCAGCGGCCTGATCCACGGCGCGATCGCCGGTCTGGCCATTTCAATCGCCTTGGGCAGCGGAAGCGGCGAATCGGGCGGCGGCGTATCGAGCACCGTCGCCGACATCCTGAGCTGGCCCGCCGGGCGGTTCATCGTTGGAATTGCGGGCGCACTCACCATCGGCGCGGGGATTTACTATGTCATGAAAGGCTGGAAGGCCAAGTACCGCAGCAAGCTTCAGGCCAACCACTTCACGAGCAATTACGATTGGGCCTTACGCGCAGGCGTGATCTCGCAGGGCATCATCATCGTGATCATCGGAGGCTTCCTCCTCGTCGCCGGATGGCGCGGCAGCAGTCAGGAAGCCGGCGGCATGGGACAAGCCTTCGACTGGCTGGCATCGCAGCCCTTCGGCAACTTCCTCGTTATCGCGATCTGCGTCGGCCTGCTGCTCTTCGGGTTCTTCTGCTTCGTGAACGCGGCCTACCGGATCATCCCGAAAACCGCTGGCGGCGATATCCAGACACTGGCGGCGAAGGTGAAGGCCAAGGCCTGACCCTGCGGATCAAACTCAGACCGCCTGACCCCGCATCATCTGCATAAAAAAACGAAAAAGGGCCGGAAAATCCGGCCCCTTTTGTTTTACATGTATGCTGTCACTCGCGTCAGGAGCAGCCCGAGGTTCCCCCACAGGTATTGCACTTCATGCAGGTCCCGTTGCGGACCAGCGTGTAGTTCCCGCATTCCCCGCAGGCCTCGCCCTCGTACCCCTGCATCTTCGCCTTGGTGCGGGCATCCATGCCGGTGGCGACGGTGGCCGACGAGGTCTCGCTGACGTAGGAGGCCTGCTCGCCGGCGGAGAACCCGGCTGTCCCCGCAAGCTCGGCGGCGACGTGGTCCACTCCCTCGCGGAGCGCGACCAGATCGTGCGGCAGGCGCTTGCGCAGGTACCCCGAAGAGGTAACCGACTTGATGACCGCGAGCGATTTCGTCGCGGCCGAGGCGCCGCCATGGCCGTTCTTCCCATCCGCGCCGGTTCCGGCCTCTGACTCGCCGATGGAGTCGAAGGTCGCCCCCTGCGGCTTGACGTGCGCCAGATCCTCACGGTCGAGATAGGACACGGCCAGCTCCCGGAAAATGTAGTCCAGAACCGAAGTCGCGTTCTTGATCGAATCGTTGCCCTGCACCATGCCGGCCGGCTCGAACTTGGTGAAGGTGAAGGCGTCCACGAACTCCTCCAGCGGCACGCCGTATTGCAGGCCGACGGACACGGCGATGGCAAAGTTGTTCATCATCGCGCGGAAGCCAGCCCCCTCCTTGTGCATGTCGATGAAGATTTCACCGAGCTGGCCGTCCTTGTACTCTCCGGTCCGCAGATAGACCTTATGCCCCCCAACGACGGCTTTCTGGGTATAACCCTTGCGCCGTTCGGGCATCTTCTCGCGGTGGCTGCGGACGATCTCCTTGATGATGACCTTCTCGATCACCTTCTCGGCCAGCACCTCGGCCTTCTGCGCCGGCGTCCCCGTCTCCAGGATATCGGCCGCCTCGTCATCGTCCTCCACAAGGCTCGCGGCCAGCGGCTGCGACAGCTTGGAGCCGTCGCGGTAGAGCGCGTTGGCCTTCACGCCAAGGCTCCAGGACAGCTCGTAAGCCTTCTGGCAATCCTCGATCGTGGCCGAGTTCGGCATGTTGATCGTCTTGGAGATGGCCCCCGAGATGAAGCTTTGCGCCGCCGCCATCATGTGGATATGGCTGTCCACGGAGAGGAACCGACGGCCCTTCTTGCCGCAGGGATTGGCGCAGTCGAATACGTTGAGATGCGCGTCCTTCAGTCCCGGCGCGCCTTCCAGCGTCATCGTTCCGCAAACATGATCGTTCGCCGCCTCGATCTCCTTTTTCGAGAAGCCGAGATGCCGAAGCAGATCGAAGGTCGGATCGTTCAGCTTCGCCGCCGGGATCCCGAGCGTCTGGGTGCAGAACGTCTCTCCGAGGGTCCACTGGTTGAAGACGAACCGGATGTCGAAGGCCGAAGGCAGCGCCTTTTCGATCTTGTCGATCTCCGTCCGGGTGAACCCGTGTCCGATCAACGACGTGTGGTTGATCCCCGGCGCCTGCCCCAGCGATCCATGGCCCACGGCATAGGCAATGATCTCTCCGATCTCGCTTTCGCGGTAGCCCAGCTTGCGCAGGGCGGCCGGGACCGACTGGTTGATGATCTTGAAGTAGCCGCCACCGGCCAGCTTCTTGAACTTCACCAGCGCGAAATCCGGCTCGATTCCGGTCGTGTCGCAATCCATCACGAGACCGATCGTGCCCGTCGGTGCAATCACCGTGGCCTGCGCATTGCGGAAGCCGTGCTTCTCGCCCAGCGCCACGACGTCGTCCCAGACACGCCCGGCAAGCTCGGTCAGCGCCCGGTCGGGACAGCCCGCGATGTCGAGCGCGACGGGATTGACGTCGAGCTTTTCATAACCTTCCGTCGCCCCCATGGCCGCGTTGCGGTGGTTGCGCATCACGCGCAGCATGTGGCCGGCGTTCTTCGCATAGCCCGGGAACGGCCCCAGCTCCCCCGCCATCTCGGCCGAGGTGGCGTAGGATGTGCCGGTCATCACCGCCGTCAGCGCACCACAGAGCGCCCGCCCCTCACGCGAATCGTAACCCAGGCCCATGTTCATCAGCAGCCCGCCGATATTGGCATAGCCCAGACCCAGCGTGCGGAAGTCGTAGGACCGCTGCGCGATCTCCTGCGAGGGGAACTGCGCCATGGCGACGCTGACCTCGAGCGTCACAGTCCAGAGCCGGCACGCATGAACGTAGAGATCGTGGTCGAAGCCGCCATCGGCCGTCATGAACTTCAGCAGGTTGAGCGACGCGAGGTTACAGGCCGTATCGTCGAGGAACATGTATTCCGAGCATGGGTTCGAGCCGCGGATCGCCCCGTCCTCCGGACAGGTGTGCCAGTCGTTGACCGTGTCGTGGAACTGGATCCCCGGATCGGCACAGGCCCAGGCGGCGTGGCCCACCTTCTCCCACAGATCGCGCGCCTTGACGGTCTTGGCGACCGATCCGTCGGTGCGGTTCAGAAGCTCCCAATCGGCGTCCTTCTCGACGGCGTGCAGGAACGCGTTTGTCAGGCGGACCGAATTGTTGGAGTTCTGACCCGAGACGGAATTGTAGGCCTCGCTGTCCCAGTCGGTGTCGTAGGTCGGGAACTCGATGCTGTCATAGCCCTGGCGTGCATATTGCAGGACGCGCATGATGTAGGCTTCGGGGATCTGGTGCTTCTTGGCGGCGCGGATGACCGATTTCAGGGCCTCGTTCACGGCTGGATCGCAGGCATCCTCCAGCGTGCCGTCCCAGGCGCGCACGGCCTCCATCACCTTGGTCAGCTGCGCCTGATGCGCCTTCGATCCAGCGACGAGAGCCGCCACCTTCTGCTCCTCGATGACCTTCCAGTCGATGAAATCCTCGATATCGGGGTGGTCCATGTCGACGATGACCATCTTGGCCGCACGGCGCGTGGTGCCGCCCGATTTGATGGCGCCGGCGGCGCGGTCCCCGATCTTGAGGAAGCCCATCAGGCCCGACGACTTGCCCCCACCGGAGAGCTTCTCCCCTTCGCCGCGCAGCGAGGAGAAATTGGTGCCCGTGCCCGAGCCGTATTTGAACAGACGCGCCTCGCGCACCCACAGATCCATGATGCCGCCCTCGTTCACCAAGTCGTCGGATACCGACTGGATGAAGCAGGCATGCGGCTGCGGATGCTCGTAGGAGGATTTCGATCGGGTCAGCTTGCCGGTCTTCGGGTCGACGTAATGATGCCCCTGCGCGGGCCCGTCGATGCCGTAGGCCCAGTGCAGGCCGGTGTTGAACCATTGCGGCGAGTTCGGCGCGGCCATCTGCCGGGCGAGCATGACGCGCATCTCGTCGAAATAGGTCTGCGCATCCTCTTCGGTGGTGAAATAGCCACCCTTCCAACCCCAGTAGGCCCAGGCGCCGGCAAGCCGGTCAAAGACCTGCTTGGAAGATGTCTCCCCCACAAATCGCTCCGCCTCGGGCAGTGCGGCGAGCGCATCCTCATCGGGGACGGAGCGCCAGAGGAACTCGGGCACGTCCTTTTCGCGCACGCGCTTGAGGCGGGCCGGCACACCGGCCTTGCGGAAGTACTTCTGTGCGATCACGTCCGAGGCGACCTGGCTCCAGCCTTCGGGCACCTCGACGGCGTCGAGCCTGAACACGATCGTCCCGTCGGGATTGCGGATTTCCGATGTGGTCGTGGTAAAGGCCAGCGCCGCATAGGCGTCCTGTCCCGCTTCCGTAAGTTTCCGCTCCAGCCGCATGGTCGTGCTCCCGTCCTTCGAAATGTCCCGGCGCGGCCTCGTGCCGCCCCTGCCGTTACGCCGTCTTCGGGGCTAAATCTCCGACCGCCGCCGCCGGGTCATGCCCCGTCGGTGTCGTAGGTGGATCGAAGGCCGTTGCCCGTGCTCGACGCGGCGCCACTACATGTGGTGGCCACTCTGCGTGACGACACCATTGGCGGACATTTCGCGAGTCGGCAACGCGGATGTCGGGGATAAATGCGAAAGAAATATCTTGACCGGTTTATGTCGGAACCGACTCGGAGGGAGCACCGTTCAACCCGCTTCGCCAAGCCTTGAGGATCAGGCGTTTCGCGCATTTGGGCGACCGGTGCGGCGCTTGTGGCGAGAGAGCAACGAAGCGGCTCTCGCTCCCTTATCCACAACTTCTCCCCCGAAGCGGCGGCCGAATCGGGCGCGGCAAAACGCCCTTCGACCGATCAGCCCGCCCCGGAAGCGGTCCCGAGCGCGCGAACCACGCAGATAGATCCAGCATAGAGAAAATGGTCGGGGCGGCGAGATTCGAACTCACGACCCCCTGTACCCAAAACAGGTGCGCTACCAGACTGCGCCACGCCCCGACCGTGCGGCCGCTCTAGCAGGGCGCGAGCGTCTCACCAAGCCCCTACTCGTCGGAATCCGACAGACAGGACCACGCGGCATCCTCTTGCGGAAGGGCCGGATTGCGAACCTCGTCACCCGCGTCGATCCCGAGATCGGCCGCCAACCCGCCATTGATCTCGAGCACGGCCAATGTCGGCGCGCCGGCCGGAATCGGCGTCTCGTCGAAGGGAACCGCGTTTTCATGCACGCGCGTGATTCGCCCCTCGGCATCGATGAAGATGATGTCGAGCGGGATCTCGGTGTTCCGCATCCAGAACGACACGTTCTGCGCCTCGGGATAGATGAACAGCATGGATCCCAGCCGCGGCAGGCTCTTGCGGAACATCAGGCCCTGCGCCTGATCCTGCGGCGTCGTCGCCAGTTCGGCGCGAAACCGGACGGTCCCGAACTCGCCTCGCACGTCCACCCGGTCGGGTGCGCATTGCGCGAACGCCGCCCCGGCCGTCAGCAGCCACGCCGCCACGATACGCATCATCATCCGCGCCCCTCTCATGGATTGAGCCTCTGCGCCTGCCACACATTCTCCTTATCCCGGGTAAACCGGAACCGGTCATGCAGACGGAACGCGCCGTCGGCCCAGAGTTCGATCTCGACGGGACGAATCCGGAACCCGCCCCAGAATGGCGGCCGCTTCGGATCGGCGCCCTTCGTCGCCGTCACGCGCGCCACCTCGGCCATCAGCGATCCGCGGCTCTCCAGCGGGCGCGACTGACGCGAGGCCCACGCCCCCAGCCGCGATTGCAGCGAGCGCGACGCGTAATACGCGTCCGCCTGCGCGTCCGCAACTCGCTCCACATCGCCCCGCACGCGCACCTGCCGGCGCAGCGACTTCCAGTGCATGACGAAAGCAGCCTTCGGATTGGCGGCCAGTTCCTCGCCCTTCGTGCCCTCGAAATTCGTATAGAAGACGAAGGCCCCGTTCCCGCCAGCCTCGATCTCGATTTCCTTGAGCAGCACCATGCGCACGTTCGGCATGCCCGACGCGTCCGCCGTGGCCAGCGCGATGGCGTTCGGGTCCTCGGCTTCGGTCTTTTCGGCCTCGGACAGCCAGCGTTGCGCGATCGTCAGAGGGTCGTCGCCCGCGAAGATGCCGTCCCGTTGCGCCGCCATGTCGTGCCATCCCCTGCAAACCTTGCCGCCTATTCGGCAATCGCCTAAAGCCGAAGCCGAGACAAGGGATGATGGGAGTGGGCATGTCCGGTTTGATGGCAGGCAAGCGGGGGCTCATCATGGGCCTCGCAAACGACAAGAGCATCGCCTGGGGGATCGCCAAGGCCTGCGCTGCGCAGGGAGCGGAGCTCGCGTTCTCCTATCAGGGGGAGGCCCTGCTCAAGCGCGTCGGCCCGCTGGCCGCTCAGGTCGGGTCGGATATCGTCCTGCCCTGCGACGTCGCCGACGGCGCGTCGATCGACACGCTGTTCGAGGGGCTTCGCGAACACTGGGACCGCCTGGATTTCGTGGTCCACGCGATCGGGTTCTCCGACAAGAGCGAGCTGCGCGGCCGCTATCTCGACACCTCGATGCAGAACTTCCTGACGACGATGAACGTCTCCGTCTTCTCGTTCACCGCCGTGATGCAACGCGCCGCCCCGATGATGACCGATGGTGGCAGCGCCCTGACCCTCACCTATTACGGCGCCGAAAAGGTCATGCCGCATTACAACGTGATGGGCCTCGCCAAATCCGCGCTGGAGACGTCGGTGAAGTATCTGGCCGAGGATCTGGGCCGCGACCGTATCCGCGTGAACGCGATCTCGGCGGGCACAATCAAGACGCTGGCCGCATCCGGCATCGGCGACTTTCGCTACATCATGAAGTGGAACGAGTATAACTCGCCCCTGCGCCGCACGGTCACCACCGATGAGGTGGGCGCCTCCGCGATGTACCTGCTGTCGGACCTCTCCTCGGCCGTCACCGGCGAGGTGCATCACGTCGATTCGGGCTACCACGTCATCGGCATGAAGAACCCCGAGGCCCCGGACATCTCGCTCGAACGCAAGGACGAGTGATGGAGCTTGCCACGGCCGACGGCCTGACCCTGGCGCACCTCGCCGCGTTCAACGTCGCGCTGTTCTTCGCCGTGGCCGCCCCCGGCCCTGCGTTCCTTCTGTGCACGCAGGCGGCATTGCGGGGCGGGCTGCGCGAGGGGGCGATGACCGGCTTCGGCCTCGCCGTCATGGCGGGCATCTGGACCCTCGCGGCGCTTCTCGGCCTCGAAGCGCTCTTCGCAGTGTTTCCGCTGGCATACACCGTCATGAAGGTCGGCGGCGCGTTCGTCGTCCTCGTCTTCGCGGTGCAGACGTGGCGCGCGGCGCATGTGCCGGTCGATGCCGCGCCGCCGGTCTCCGGCAGACGCGCCTTTCTCAAGGGGTTTCTGCTCAATCTTGGCAACCCCAAGAGCATCCTGTTCGCTGCGGGTGTCCTTCTGATCATCTTCCCGCCGGGCCTGTCGGCCGCGGAAATGACGCTGGTGACCGCAAACCACATCGCGCTCGAACTGGCCGTCTATTCCGGCCTCGCCGCGATCATATCGCAGGACGCCGTCCGGCTGCGCTACGTCGCGCTCAAGCCGGTGCTCATGCGGATCATGGCCCTCGTCCTCGGCGGCCTCGGCCTGCGCCTGCTGGTGAGCCAGTGACCTTCGCCGCCTACGTCACGCTGGCGATGATCCATCTGCTGGCCGCCATTTCGCCCGGTCCGTCCTTCGTGCTGTCGGTCAAGACGGCCGCTTCCGAAGGGTTCCGCCCCGCTTTCGGGCTGGCGCTCGGCTTCGGGATCGGCGCCACGATCTGGGCGGGCGCGGCGCTTCTGGGCCTGTCGCTCGTGCTCGAACTCGTTCCACCGATCTTCACGGCGCTGAAGCTCATTGGTGCGGCCTTCCTCGTATGGCTCGCCATCCAGATGTGGCGCCATGCGCCGGAGCCGATGCCGAAGGCCGAGGCGGGCCCCCCGCGCGGGCTCGTGTCGGCCATCCGTCTGGGCACGCTCGCGATGCTGGCCAACCCAAAGCCCGCCATCTTCTTCGGCGCGATTTTCGTCGGCCTCGTACCGGCCGCCGCGGCCTGGCCTGAAAAAGCGCTCGTCCTGTTCAACATCCTGTGGGTGGAGGCCGCGTGGTACGTCGTCGTCGCCCGCGCCTTTTCCCTGCCGCGCGCCCGCGCGGCCTATGCCCGTTTCAAGACCTGGCTCGACCGGTCGCTGGGCCTGGCGCTCGGAGCGCTGGGCCTTCGCCTCGCTTTGCCCTGAAGGAGATCCCGATGCCCGCCGAAACCCTGCCACACGAAAAAGGCTTCCACATCTCCTGGGACCAGATCCACCGCGACAGCCGCGCGCTGGCTTGGCGGCTCGACGGACGCGGTCCCGATGACGGCCATTGGCGCGCCGTAGTGGCGATCACGCGCGGCGGCATGGCGCCAGCGATGATCGTGGCGCGCGAACTCGACATCCGGCTGGTCGATACGATCTCGATCAAATCCTACGCCCATCAGACCCAGGGTGAACCGGTGGTCCTGTCCAAGCCCGAGGACGCGATGGTCGGCGACGGCGACGGCGTGCTCGTGATCGACGACCTCGTCGACTCGGGCAAGACGCTCGAAGTCGTGCGCAGCCTCTATCCCAAGGCGCACTTCGCCACCGTCTACGCCAAACCGCAGGGAGAGCCGATGGTGGACACCTTCATCACCGGCGTCAGCCAGGACACCTGGATTTTCTTCCCGTGGGACATGGCCCTGCAATACGTCCAGCCCTACCGCGGAACGGATTGACGCGCGCGGTCGGCTAAAAGCTACCTCCGCTCCAGCCGCAACAGGATTCCGTCCCGGGCCCGCACCGTCAGATGCGCCACCGGAACGGGCGGCGCGCCAACGGCCTCCACGCGAAACGCCCCCACCAGCCGCGCCAGCAGCAGGATTCCCTCGGCCATGGCAAACCCGGCACCGGTGCAGACCCGCGGGCCGGCGGAAAACGGGATGTAGGCCCGCCGCTCGCTTTCCTTCGTCGCCTCACGCCGCCATCTCCCGGGGTCGAAGCCATCCGGATTCTCCCACAGCCGTTCGTGCCGGTGAAGATGCCACGGGCTCAGCACGCATTGCGCCCCAACGGGTGCGGTGCGCCCGCGGAACGTCTCGGGCCGCCTCGTCTCGCGCACCATCATCGGCACAGGCGGATAGAGGCGCAGCGTTTCGCGGAACACGGCGCGCGTGAAGGACAGGCCGGAAAGATCGGAAAACGCGAAGCTTTCCCAATCCCGAGCGGCCTCGACGGCAACCCGCTCCTGCGCCTCCGGGTGCGTCGCCAGAAGATACAGCGCCCAAGCCAGCGCGGAGGCGGAGGTCTCGTGCCCGGCAAGGAAAAAGATCGCCACCTGATCCACCATCTCCTCCGTCAACAGGCACTGGCCCGTCTCAGGATCGGGCTGCGTCATGATCTTGGTGGACAGATCGTCCGGCGCCGTGCCCGCCGCGATCTGCGCGGCCCGCATCTCGACCAGCGCCGCAAGAGCGGACCGGATCGACGCCGCCGCCTGTCGCGTCCGGCGCCGATGAAAGCGCGGCATCCAACGGGGCAGCGGCAGCAACGCGCCCGCATTCAGAAGCGGTTGTGTCCGCTGATAAACGTGGAACTCCCGGAACACCTGCGCGGCAAGCCTGTCCTCGATCGGGACCGAGAAGAGCGTGCGAAACATGACGTCGGCCGCGGCATAGCTCGCCACCTCCTCCACCTCGCATGGTACTGTACCCTCAGGTCTGGAAATTCGCTTGAGACGCGGGGCGTGAGCTCGTGCTGGGGCGCCCCCCAGCACGAGCTGCCCATTCTGATATTCCATGGAGTTGCAACACAACCATGGAGAAGAACGAATGAACAGGCGGAAGGATACGGCGCTTGAGGCGGTCTTGGAACAGTTGATCGAGCACGGGCCCGGCGAGATCGCATCGGTGTTCGCGCGGGCTTTCGAGCTGGCGATGCAGATCGAACGGGAGCGGTTTCTCGGCGCGAGCCATTATGAGCGCACGCCCGAGCGTCACGGCTATGCCACCGGCTACAAACCCAAGCGGATCGACACGCCTGCGGGCACGGTGAGCGTGCAGGTGCCCAAGACTGCCGGGCATGGGGAAGAGCCGTTCTATCCGCAATCCCTCGAGCGCGGGCGGCGGTCGGTTCGGTCCGTCATGCTGGCGGTGGCCGAGATGTACGTCAAAGGCGTCTCCACGCGTGACGCCGAGGCTGTCATGCGCGAGTTCGGGATCGAGAGCCTGTCGTCCTCGCAGGTCAGCCGGGCTGCCAAGCTGCTCGACGACGAACTGGAGGCATGGCGCAACCGCCCTCTGGGCCAGGTAAAATACCTCATCCTCGATGCCCGGTACGAGAAGATGCGCCACGGCGGGGTGGTGCGCGATGCT
>NZ_CYPR01000252.1 GCF_001408515.1 Jannaschia seosinensis
GCGCCCTCAGCCGTCGCGCATCCGAGACCTCCAGCCCGCCATACTTCGCCTTGTATTTGTAGAACGTCGCTGAGCTGACCCCGTGCTTCCGGCAGACATCGGCCGTAGACATCCCGGCCTCCTGCTCCTTCAGCATCCCGATGATCTGCTCCTCGCTGAACCTCGATCGCTTCATCGTCCGTCTCCTCAATTGGAGCGGATTCTACCTCAAACTGGAGGAAGATACGGGTCTCAGGTCAATTATGCTTCGGGGGCCAGCGTATCGCGCCGAGGGTCGGGTAGGCGATTAAGCCCCTCAAGGCCGCGCCTGACGTCGCCCCCGGCCCGGGCACTGGCGCGCGCCCGAGCCATCGGAGGCGGAGAACGATCGTCGAGCGCTTTTCGGGCGCGCCTCAGCCGTCCACGCGGATGCGGGTGTTGGCGGGGTCGTGGGGGCTGTCTTCGGTGACGGTTGCGTCCCAGAGCTGGCGCTGCATCCGGACCTTCAGCTTCGTTCCCGGAGCGGTCAGTTCGGGCCGGACATAACCCATGCCGATGGATTTGCCGAAGGCCACGGAATAGCCGCCCGAAGTCAGACGCCCGACCCGGTCGCCGTTCGCATCGTAGAGCGCCTCGCGCCCCCAGGGATCGGCATCGTCCGGTCCGTCCACCAGCAACGTCACGCAGCGCGACCGGATGCCGTGCGCCTGCATGGCATCTTTGCCGTGGAAGTCCTTGTTGAGATCGACGAAGCGGTCGAGACCGGCCTCCAGCGGCGTCGCGTCGCGGCCCAGTTCGGAGCCGAAGGCGCGATAGGATTTTTCCTGCCGCAGCCAGTTCTGCGCCCGCGCACCCACGAGGGTCAGACCCTGCCCCGCGCCCGCCTCCATCAACCGGTCGAACAGGTAGTTCTGCATCTCCACTGGGTGATGCAGCTCCCATCCCAATTCGCCGGTATAGGCGACGCGGATGGCGTTGACCGGGCACATGAGCAGTTCGATGCGACGCTGCGACAGCCACGGGAAGCGCTTGTTCGACAGGGCTGTCTCGGGTTCCGCATCGCGGATCAGGTTGGCGAGGATCGCGCGGCTGTTGGGACCAGCCAGCGCGAAGACGCCGTGCGCGCCGGTCACGTCCTCGAGATGCATCATCCCGAACCGGTCAATGTTGTCCGCGACGGCCTTGGCCAGATAATCGCCGTCATAGGCTTGCCACGCGCCGGCCGAGACGAGGTAGAACGCATCCTCCGCCAGCCGGACGATGGTGTATTCGGTGCGCGTCGTCCCGGCCTCGGTCAATGCGTAGGTCAGGTTGATCCGCCCCACCTTCGGCAGCTTGTTGGTCGTGAACCAGTCGAGGAACGCGGCGGCCCCCGGTCCGCGCAGCATGTGCTTGGTGAAGGCGGTGGCGTCGATCAGCCCCGCGGCCTCCCGGACGGCACGCGCCTCGCTTGCGGCATGCTGCCACCACTTGCCGCGCCGGAAGCTGCGCGATGTCAGGTCGAAATCGGCATCGGCGCCGGGCTTGAAGTAATTCGGACGCTCCCACCCGTTCACGCAGCCGAACTGCGCGCCGTGGGCCTTCATGCGGTCGTAGCAGGGCGCGGTCTTGAGGGGCCGCGCGGCGGGCCGCTCCTCGTCGGGGTGGTGCAGGACGTAGACGTGGTCGTAGGCTTCCTCGTTCTTGCGCATCGCGTATTCGGTGGTCATCCACGAGCCGAACCGCCGCGGGTCGAGCGACGCCATGTCGATCTCGGCCTCGCCTTCGGTCATCATCTGCGCGAGGTAATGCCCGGTGCCGCCGGCTGCCGTGATCCCGAAGCTGAAGCCTTCGGCCAGCCACATGTTGCGCAGGCCCGGCGCCGGACCGACCAGCGGGTTGCCGTCAGGCGTATAGCAGATCGGACCGTTGAAATCGTCCTTCAGGCCCGCATGCTCCGACGAGGGGATGCGGTGGATGAAGGACATGTACTCCTCCTCGATCCGCTCCAGATCCAGCGGAAACAGGTCGGCGCGGAAGCTGTCGGGCACGCCGTAGGGGAAGCGCGCGGGGGCCTTCTGCTCATAGGGGCCGAGGATCCAGCCGCCCCGCTCCTCGCGGACATACCATTTGGCGTCGGCATCGCGCAGGACGGGATGCTGGGGATTGCCGGCATTGCGCCATTCGACCAGCGCGGGATCGGGTTCCGTGACGATGTATTGATGCTCCACCACGATCGCGGGCGTCCGGATGCCCAGCAGACGGGCGGTGCGCTGCGCGTGGTTGCCGGTCGCGGTGACGACATGTTCCGCCCGGATCACCGCCTGTTCGTCGGTGGGGACGAGATTGCCGCCCCGCTCGGCCATCCTGGTGACGGCCACGTCCCAATGGTCGCCAGCCCATGAATAGCCGTCCACCTGCCAGCGGCGCTCGATCGTGGCGCCGTGCTGCCGCGCGCCCTTGGCCATCGCCATCGTGACGTCGGCGGGATTGATGTAGCCGTCGGTGGGGTGAAGGATCGCACCCTTGAGATCCTCGGTGCGCACCAGCGGGTAGCGGTCCTTGACGTCCTTGGGCGTCAGCCATTCATGCGGGATGCCCACCGTCTCGGCCGTGGCGGCATAGAGGGCGTATTCGTCCATACGGTCATTGGTCTGCGCCATGCGCAGGTTGCCGACGACGGAAAAGCCCGGGTTGAGGCCCGTCTCGGCCTCGAGCGTCTTGTAGAAGTCAACGGAATAGGCGTGGATGTGGCTCGTGGCGTAGCCCATGTTGAACAGCGGCAGAAGGCCCGCCGCGTGCCAGGTGGAGCCTGCGGTCAGCTCGTCCCGCTCCAGCAGCATCGTATCCCACCCGGCGCGCGCCAGGTGATAGGCGATGCCCGTACCGACCGCGCCGCCGCCCACGACAAGTGCCTTGACCTCGGTCTTCATGCTGCCGCCTCCGTCTGTGCCAAGGTTCGGGATGGCACGGGCGGTCGGGGCGGGAATATTCGGAGACGACCAGCGGCGTCAGGAAAGCGACGTCGGCGACGGGGCCGCGACGCGCGCGGCGCGTGTCACAGAACGCCGATCTCGGCCAAGGCGATCGACAGGGCGGGCGGCAGGGGCGCCTCGGCGGCCCGCGCAGGATCGGCATCGGCCGGCGCGTCCTCCACGGTCAGGTAACGCCAGCCCTGAAACGCGCGCCGGGGCTGCGGCGTCACCGGGATCAGGCCGGGTTTCAGCACGATGCCGCAGCGGGGCACGCCGTCGGCGCGGCGCACCTCGTCGAGGCGCAGGATCGGCTGCCGGCACAGAACGACGCCCTTGATCACCCAGTAGATCGAACCGCCGTCCAGAAGCTCCGCCTCGCGCTTGGGCCACATGCGGGTGACGTGACGCGGATTGCCGTCGGGCCCCTTGGCGGCGGCGGAACGCTGCCAGCCGGCAAGTCCGTCGATGGACGATGTGCCGACCGAAAGCTTGATGAGATTGACGGCCATTGGTGACTCCCCCGAGAGGGGGTATATCTAGACTTCCCGTGCCCACGCGCAACCAGCCCTTGAGGGAACCCGAGACAATGTCCGATTTCGCCGCACCCATCGCCGAACAGATCTGGGACATGAAATACCGGCTGAAACAGGCGGATGGCACCCCCGTGGATGCCGATATCGACGCGACATGGGACCGGATCGCCGCGGCCCTCGCCGCACCCGAGGCCGACCCCGCCGCGTGGCGGCCGCGGTTCCGCGAGGCCCTGCAGGATTTCCGCTTCCTTCCCGCCGGCCGGATCGTCGCCGGCGCCGGGACGGAGCGGGCGGTGACGCTGTTCAACTGTTTCGTGATGGGAACGATCGAGGACAGCATGTCGGGCATCTTCGACGCCCTGCGCGAGGCCGCGCTGACGCTGCAGCAGGGGGGCGGGATCGGCTACGACTTCTCAACGATCCGGCCGAAGGGCGCGCCGGTCTCGGGGGTGGCGGCGGATGCGTCGGGGCCGCTCAGCTTCATGGATGTCTGGGACGGGATGTGCCGCACGATCATGTCCGCCGGGTCGCGCCGGGGGGCGATGATGGCGGTGCTGCGCTGCGACCATCCGGACGTGCTGGATTTCGTGGCGGCCAAATCCGATCCGGCGCGGCTGCGGATGTTCAACCTCTCGGTCCTTGTGACGGATCCATTCATGGAGGCGGTCGCGGCAGATGCCGACTGGCCGCTGGTCTTCGGGAGGCGGACCTATCGGACGGTGCAAGCCCGCGCGCTGTGGGACTCGATCATGCGTGCGACCTACGACTACGCCGAGCCGGGTGTGATCTTCATCGACCGCATCAACGCGGCCAATAACTTGTCGTATGCCGAGACCATCGCCGCGACGAACCCCTGCGGCGAACAGCCCCTGCCCCCCTATGGCGCGTGCCTGCTCGGGTCGGTCAACCTTGCGCGGCTGGTCGAAGCGCCCTTTACCGAGGCGGCCCGGGTCGACGGGGATACGCTGGCGGACCTGACGGCGACGGCGATCCGGATGATGGACAACGTGGTCGATGCCAGCCGCTTTCCCCTGCCGCAGCAGGCCGACGAGGCGCGGGCCAAGCGGCGGATCGGGCTGGGCGTGACGGGGCTGGCCGATGCGCTGGCGATGTGCGGGCTGCGCTACGGCACCCCCGAGGCGGCGGCGGCGACCGGCGCGTGGCTCGAGGTGCTCGCCAACGCCGCCTATCGCGCCTCGGCGGCGCTCGCGGCCGAGAAGGGCCCGTTCCCGCTTTGGGATCCTGCGCTGCTGGAGGCGCCGCTGATTGCCCGGCTCGCCCCCGACGTGCGCGACGCGGTCGCCGCAAACGGGCTTCGCAACGCGCTCCTGACTTCGATCGCGCCGACGGGGACGATCAGCCTTCTGGCGGGCAACGTTTCATCCGGGATCGAGCCGATCTTCGCCCACGAATACACCCGCAAGGTTCTGCAGCGTGACGGGTCGCGCCGGGAGGAGATCGTGCGCGACTACGCCGTCGCCGAATGGCGCCGCCTGCACGGCGAGACGCCCCTGCCCTCCGCTTTCGTTTCGGTCGCGGACCTGTCGCCCGCCGATCACGTGACGATGCAGGCCGCCGCGCAGAAATGGGTGGATTCGTCGATTTCCAAGACGATCAACGTACCCGCCGACATCTCCTTCGAGGCGTTCAAGGACGTCTACCTGCGGGCGTGGGACGAGGGCTGCAAGGGCTGCACGACCTATCGGCCGAACGAGGTGACGGGGTCGGTATTGTCGACCGAGCCGGCAATGCAGGATCCCGGCGACGCGAAGATTGCACATGCCTTCGCGCCGCTCGACCGGCCGCGGACGCTCTCGGGCGAGACCTACAAGATCAAGTGGCCGATGAGCGAGCATGCGCTCTACATCACCATCAACGATATCGAACTCGACGGACAGCGGAGGCCCTTCGAGATCTTCGTCAATTCCAAGAACATGGAACACTTCGCTTGGACGGTCGCGCTGACGCGGATGATTTCGGCGGTATTCCGACGCGGGGGCAACGTGTCCTTCGTTGTCGAGGAACTAAAGGCCGTTTTCGATCCGCGCGGCGGTGCATGGGTGCAGGGTAGATATGTGCCCAGCATCCTCGCCGCGATCGGCGGGGTGATCGAGCGGCACATGGTCGCCACCGGCTTCCTCGCCGGCGAAGGGCTCGGCCTGAAGGACGACCCCGCCGCCGCGGCCGCCAAGCCCAGCACCACCCCACCGGGCCCCGCATGCCCCAATTGCGGCAGCCTCGACGTCCACATGGCCGAAGGCTGCGCCACCTGCGCGAACTGCGGATTTTCCAAGTGCGGGTAGATGTGAACTGTGCCGCTTATTATGATGGCAAGCTAAATTTGGCCATTTTCGGGAGAAAATGGCCATTTCACAAGCTAAGGTCGGCTATTGGGAATAAGCTCTTCAAGGGAGGATATTCCTGAGTTGCCGAGACAATTTGCCAGCCTGAACACCCCTGACTGGAACATGGGTCCGCGAAGAAGTCCACGGAAACGGACACCCGAAGTTTTTTTGTGATTTTTGGTATGCGATCCGGGGTTGGAGCCGCTCTCCGCATGGAAACATCTTTGCCTTTGAATCTGCATCCGTCGAAAGCAAGAAGGCCGCGGGTATTCCCGCGGCCTTCGAGTTTTGAATGAACGGTGGCGTGCCGGAGGTCGCCACATTGTTATTGTCTATGATCAGTTGGCGGGCCTGCGTGTTTGCGAAAAGAGCGGTGTTCGCTCACCTCACTTTTCCGGGGAGCCTCACGCGGCCTTTATGCCGTTCATCATGAGTCCGGCATCGATCCTGGCTGCCAGCAGCTCCCGCATCGCGAGGATCTGCCGGAAGCCCTGCTGCAGCCTGTCGAGAGCGGCGCCCTTTTCAGAAAGAACAGGAACAGCGTGGACACGACCGACGGCTCCGAGGTCCGGGTCGACAGTGCCGTCGAAGACGTTCTGGAAGCCGAGGGTCTCCTGCGCGATTGCTCGGGCGAGGAGGTCTTCGATGCGTCCGATCTCGTCAACTGCGATCTCGGAGAGCGGACCGCTATGCCGCAGGGCGGACAGAGCTTGCAGAACCGTATTGAGGTCCGTGGCAGTCATATCCGCTTCGGCGCGCTGAGCCTGATCGTGCAGCGCGTCGAGACCCTGCAGAATGCGCGTGCAGAGTTCCTTCTTTGTCATCCGGTCGAAGTGTTTCATGGCAGTGTCCTCGTCTCGTTGCTGTGGAGTGGCGTGCCGTCGGCCGCGCGCGGCCGACGAGCTATTTCAGGCCGCATCGTTGACTTGGAGGGCGAGCGCCTGCGCGTCCCGGGCATCGTCCCGTTCGCCAATCTCGACGAGCAGATCGTAGAGCCGGTCCGTGAGCAGACAGATTTCCTCCACTTCCGGACTGGCCGGGTCGAGGAGAACCCAGGATGAAAGGTCGGGTTCGAACGCGTCGATGATCGGGTCCAGCGAAAGCAGTCTGTGCAGGGCAACGAGTTGGAGCCGGAGCGTCCGGTCGAGGCGCGAAGCCTCCCGAAGCCCGGATATGAGTCGCAGCACGCGGGCCTTTCCGGCATCGCCATCGATCAGCGCGGCAGCGTTACAGAGAGCGTCTCCGTGCTCGGCACAATGCGCCCGGACTGCAGAGAGTTGAGGGTCGATGGACAGGGTCTTCTTAGGTAGTCTACGCAGCATGGTGTTCCTCCGAGTTGTTGCGCATCTGCCAATCGCGGCAGCATCAAGCCTGTCCGTCGTCATTTCCCGCGAGATTGCTCCCTGTTCATGTGCTGCTGAGTATGGATCCGCCTTCCAACAAGAAGATTGGCCACAATCTGCTGGAACGAAGAAAAAACATTCGGGCCCATGGGTGTGAAGCCTTCGCTTTTTTGGGCCGATCCAAGGAGGATCGCGGTGCGGCTGCTGGACCTGCGCGCGTTGTGATGCAAAACGGGCGCCGCCCGAGCGTCATCGATCCCAGCGACCTCGAAACAAAGAAAAGCCCCCGCAGTTCGTTTCGACTGCGGGGGCCTGTCGTGTTTCAGGTATTGGGGCTACTTGTCCCCGAAGGACCAATCGGCATCGGGGTCCGCAAAGGGATTGGGAGCACCTGCCGCCTCGGAGGCATTGTTCGGAGCCGCGTGGTCCGGATCTCCCGCCGGGCGCTGGGTCTGCGTGCCTGACGGCGCCGTTGGCAGGTCGATCCCAAGACCGTCCGACGCGGGCTGCATCCGAAGGGTGCCCGGCGTCTCGTCCACCTCGAACCCGATGATGAACTCGTCCTCGAGTTTCTCGATGCGCTCCTTGGAGTAGTCGTCGACGAACAGTCCTTGGCGGGCAATGGCGTTGGCGTTGATCTCCCGGATGCGGGTCATCGCCTTAAAGATAATCTCCTGATTGATCTTTTTCTGCGCCGCCACCGACGCACGGATCTCACGCACCGCCATCATCCATGTCTGTGCGCGTTCGCCACGGAACCGCTTGAGCACCGAGGGGACTTCGATCCACTTGCCATCCAGCTCGACTGTGATCGCCCCGAGATCCTCCGAATACCAGCGGACACGGACCTCCTTGTCCCGGGCGTGCATGAACCAGCGGCCGAATTCCTCGGAGTGGTAGCGGATGCCCAGAACTGAGATGCCCTTCTGCGAAACCGTTCGCTCCAGCCGGGTTCCGAGTGCTTTGCGCCGCAACTCCAGCTTTGGCATCGGTGCCACCCCATACCGACCAACCAACCGATTCCAACACATGCGGGGCGTCTCCCCGTTCGGAAGGCCGGCATGGGGCCTGTTATGGTACACGTCCACCACCCAACGGACCAGCGCCTCACTGAGGTCCTCGGCCGTTAAGGCTGCACGCGCCTCGGCATCGTAGTCGCCCTTGACGACCGTGTTGCTGAAGGTGCGCCCGGTGAAACGTCCGATGAAGTTGTTCGACATCGTTCCGAACAGGCGCTCGATCCGCGCCCGAAACTCCGGCATCCCGGCCGGGCCGGCGTCGATATTGATCCCGAGATCGGTTGCGCCGACCCTCGTGTCGAAGTCGATGAAGGCGGATCCGCATTCGGTAACGATGAGTTCGGGTGTACCGGACATGTTCCAAGGCGAGTGGGTGCCGACCGCGTCTGCCCAGACGCCCTTGTCACGCACGATCATGTCGAGCGCCTGCATGGCACTACGCTTGCTGGGGGTCCGCGAAAGCTTCATGGCAACGACACAGCGGGTTGTGCAGCACATGGCGGCGGTCAGGAACCAGCGTGCCTTCTTACCTTCTTCCAGGCCGAAACTGGCCCGTTCCTCTTCGCTCAGAATCGACCAAATTCCGGACTCGGCCATCAGGGATAGAAGATCGACTTTCCACTCATCCATCTCTACGCGCTCGAGCGCCCGGGTCAGTTCGAGCCCCTTCCCAACCGGTGCGTTGCGCTTACGAGCCTCGTCCAGTCCGAACCGCGCAACGTCCACCTCGAACGGGTCGAGTTTCCGGACTTCGAGGCGGATCGTCTCGCGAGACGGCATCACGAGCGGCCTCGTGCTCTGGCCATGCTTCTCACCGTCCGCTTCTCGTTCTCTCAGTTCTTCGCGACGAAGGTTTTCGGCAATGAAGGCGTGGTCCACGTCTTCCACCACTTGTGCGACAGACGGCTGCTCCATCGTGAGGTAATTGCGGACCGTCCGGGCGAGAAGCGCAAGTTCATCCGGCCCGAGACGGCGGCTACGTCGACCTTGTCCACCCTGACCGTAAAGCGACGCCATCCCATGGCGCCCGAAGGCGGCAACGCGTTTCAGGAGCCTGCTTGCGCTGATCTTCTCGGGAATGATCTTAGTGTTGTTGCCCGCCTGTGTCGCATCGCCTTCGCTCGGAACCGAGAGATACTTCCCGGCCCGGTACTTGATCTCCGGCAAGGCGGACTTCACGGACACCTCGGTGCGGTTGACCTTGCCCTCGGCTTCCATCTCCAAGAACGCGCGCACGAGTGACTCATGGTACTTGGCCTTCTGTTGCTGCTTCAGCGAAAGCGTGGACAGTTCCTGCGTCGGAAATCGAAGTCGGCGTTTTGCGTGCTCCGGAAGGAACGCATCACGTCGGTGTTCGAGCTCGCCAGCGGCGACACGCTGCGAGAGCACTGTGTGAGTGAATGACTCGGCGACGCTCGTGCGATCGGTACGCAGAAACGTGTAACCGAATTCGTTGCTTTCCAGGGGGCGGTACGAGATCCCATCCAAAATCACTTCGTCGTATTCACCGAAAGCGAAACGGGGCAGTGTTGAGCTGAATTGGACATCGAGCATTACGCGGCCCTCCGCATAACATGGCTGTCGTAGTCGATCCGCACCGGGTCTCGCAGTTCCAGCTCATGCCCACCGATGAGGCGGGCAATCGACCGAAAGCCCCGACCCCCGAGGCCGGTGTGCGCGATCAGATCGCCGATCCTTGCTGCCCCGATCAGGTCGGACGTTGTCTCCCGCATGATGGCATCTGCATCGGGGTCGGGCTTGCGCAGATAGAGCAACCTGCGGTCTGGAAATTCTGCTGAGAGCGGGTCATGCATCCTGGCATTCCCATTTGATGTAGGCCTTGGTCTCGGAGGCCCATTTCTCGTCGATCTCTACGAGGACGGCGCTGACCAGTCGCAGCAGAGCGTCGTCGCTGGGAAAGACCCTGACCTTTACGGTGCGCCGCTTGAGCTCCTGCTGGACGGATCGCTCCATCGGGTTTGAAGTGCGCAGCCGGCGGCGATGGTGCTCGGGCAGCGTGAAGACCGCGAGCCCCTCGGGCGCGTTTTCCTCCAGCCATGCGGCCAGCTTCGGCGCAGAGGTGCGATAGCTGGCGACGATCTCTGCCAAGGCCGTTTCTGCCTTGGCGAGCGTGCTGGCATTCCACACGGTGCGCAGCTCAGCTCCGATGCGCTTGCGGCTCTCGACGTTCGGAGCGTGATGAATGGCGTTGCGCGCGAGATGGAACTGGCAGCG
>NZ_CYPR01000253.1 GCF_001408515.1 Jannaschia seosinensis
GAGCCTGCCGATGCGCACCGATGTGACGCCGGGCCAGACCTCGGACGACAGAGGCTTCGACCTCGTCATGGACGATGCCTTGCCCGCGCCGGGCGAACTGCTTGCCGACAAGGGCTACGACGCGGACCGCATCCGCGACTGGGCCGAGGCCGAGGCCGAGGCCGGCGATCCCCGTCATCCCCATGCGCCGCAACCGCAAGGCCCGCGCGGGCGTGGACAAGACCCTCTACGCGCTGCGCAACCCGGTCGAGCGCTGCGTCAGGCGGCTCAAGAACAGCCGCCGCGTCGCCACCCGCTACGACAAGACCGTCGAAAGCTTCCTCGGCTTCGTCGACGTCGCCTGCATCCGCCTCTGGACACAACGTTCTGTCAACAGGACCTAAGCGCGCGAGAGGCAACCTTTCGGAAAGCGCGGCGTCCATGATCAGCCCGGCACGCGCGTCCGCGCAGTCCTCAGGCTCTTCGCATTCGCGGGCAGCGATATCTTGCTCCTGCGCGGCGGCTTCTGGCGAAACATCCGCCTATGGCGGTGTCAGCAAACCGTGTTGGCGCGGGGGCCTGATGCGAGGAGCAGCCTGAGGACGTCAAGGTAATCCCGCTGGCCGTTGTCCCGGGCGGCGTGCCAGCGGCCGTAGGCGGCGAGGTTCTTTGAGAAGGGGCCACAGAAGGGCTTCATGAAGGTGCGGAATCGGCCGATGAGGGCAATCACGGTATTGATGTGATGGCTGCGCGGGGTGCGTTTCTAGCGCCGGCCGGCGTTGAGCGCAAAGTGCGGGATGCGCTCGTCCCTTGCGATCCGCGCGTAGGTCGCCAGGCCGTCGGTGCAGAGGACCGCGTCCCGCGCCATCACTGGCAGAAGGGCACCGGAGATCGCCCGCTGGCCCGCGTCGGTGATCGCTTCGAAGACCCGGTGGCCGCCGTGATCGGTCGCCGCGAGGAGCTTCTTCTCCCAGACCCTCCAGCCGCCTGGAGGTGTCGTGGCCGGATCGCGCCGGTGCCGGACCCACTCCCGCGACGCCTTTCGGCTCTCGCGCTGGTGCGCTTCGTCGGCCTCGACGATACCGGCGAGGGTGCCGTCGGGCTCCGGCGCCAAGGCGCCGATGATCGTCATCCGCCAGCGCCAGATGCTGTGGCGCGACGTGTCCAGGACCTCGGCCCCGCGGCGGCAGGACATCGGCTGCGGCGCCTCGATCATGTCGCGCGCCAGTGCAACCACGAGGTCGGGGCGGTGCACCCGGGCGAGCGGCGTGTCGCTGCGACCGGACCAGGTCGCCCCGCAGCCCGAGCAGTTCCATCGCTGCGCGCCTGTCCGGGTTCGGCCCCAACGGATGCGCTCGTCGCCGCCGCAGCGCGGGCACGAGCTCGCCGGACCACCCGCCTCGGCACGGGCATCAATCTCCAGGACGGCCTCGGCCCGCTTGCGCGCCTCGGCAACAATCCCCTCGACTTGGCGCAGCTCCTGCGGTGTCAGGCGGGCAAGCATGCGGCTGAACTCGGCCGGATCGAAGTGGGACATGGCGGGTCTCCTGAGGTCTCGGGACCTCGGACTCTATCCTGCTGCCGCATAAGAACAAAGACGGAACAAACACGGTTTGCTGACACCGCCGAGAAGTGTATCAGCGCTCTGCCACAAGAAGACAGACTTGCATTAACAAATCCTTCTTTGCGCTTAATCCTCAACTGAACCTCTGGTGTTCCTCCGCTTGAGTATTCGAACCCACCGCGGCCTTCCAGTAGAATAAGCGGCTTCGGGGCTCGGCCTAAGCTGCAATCCCTCCGGCCTCCTCGTCCTCGATGATCAGGAAAACAAGACCCGGACCTCAAATCGTTTTTTGACCTTGTAGAAACATGAAGAGTCAGGTTCGCTCAATGAGCGCGTCTGATCCGGCGTACTATGACACCCTGAGGATCTTCTTCTGGAACGTATCGAGCATTGATGAGTTGGCCGTGTCGACGGCGCCAGACGAGGGTAGTGGCGCCGTCATGAGTGGTCGCGACCCCCGCCAAACAAGGAGAAACGATGTTCGAAGATAGCTTGGCCGCCGCCCGACCCGATCCCGTCGCGGCGCATGTTCAGGCGGTGCGAGTCGTGGCGCCCGGGCGGGTGGAGACGGTCGAGACCCCCCTGCCCCAACCGGATGCCGGTCAGATCCGCATCCGGATCGAAGGCTGCGGCGTCTGCGCCTCAAATCTCGAGCCTTGGTCCGGGCCCGAATGGCAGTCATTCCCGATGGAGCCGGGTGCCATGGGCCACGAGGCTTGGGGCGTCGTCGAAGAAATGGGTGCAGGGGTTACAGGTCTGCGCGAGGGGCAGCGGGTCGCCTTTGCCGGCAGCCACGGCTATGCCAGCCACGAGGTCATCTCAGCCGACGGCGCACTGCCCTTGCCCGATGCACTGGCAGGTCGGCCCGTGCCGGCGGAGCCGCTGGGCTGCGCGATGAACATCTTTTGCCGCGCCCAGATCGCTTCCGGGCAGACGGTCGCGATTATTGGCATCGGGTTCATCGGCGCGGCGCTGACCGCGCTTGCGGCGCAGGCTGGCGCACGCGTCATCGCCATATCGCGACGCGAAAGCTCATTGGAACTTGCCCGCACCATGGGGGCAGCCGAGACGATCCCGATGCAGGACCACTGGGAGATCATGCGCGAAGTCGGGCGGATGACCGGCGACCGGCTGGCGGACGTGGTAATCGAGGCGGTGGGCCAGCAATGGCCGCTCGATCTTGCGGGCGAGTTGGTGCGTGAAGGCGGGCGGCTGGTGATAGCCGGATACCACCAGGACGGCCCGCGCCAGGTCAACATGCAGATGTGGAACTGGAAGGGGATCGACATCGTGAGTGCGCACGAACGGGACGCCGAGGTGCAATTGCACGGAATGCGCGAGGGCATTGCCGCGGCGGCCGAAGGTCGGCTTGATCTGGATGCTCTCGTCACCCATCGCTATCCGCTGTCGCAACTGGACCGGGCGCTCGACGCGACCCGCGACAAAACGGAGGGTTTCGTGAAGGCTTGGGTCTCACCGGAGGCCTTGGCATGACCGATACCACGATCCTGACCGTCGGCACCGATACCGTCACGACACGCCGCCCCCGCCTCGCGTTTCTCGGGCTTGGCTGGATCGGCCGGCACCGGATGGAGGCGATTGCCGCCGAAAATGCCGCCGAAATCGTTGCCATCTCCGACCCCTCACCTGAAGCGATCGAGGCGGCGGCGGGTCTCGCGCCCCACGCGGCACGTTGTGGCAATCTTGAGGAGCTGCTCTCGCTGCGCCCCGACGGAATCGTCATCGCGACGCCGTCCGCGCTTCATGCCGAACAAACGATTGCCGCTCTTGAGGCCGGGGTCGCCGTGTTCTGCCAGAAGCCGCTCGGGCGCACCGAGAGCGAAGCCCGCGCCTGCATCGGTGCCGCCCGCCACGCCGATCGGCTTCTGGATGTCGATCTAAGCTACCGGCACGCCGCCGCTTTCCTTGCGCTGCGCGATGCGGTCGCGGCGGGAGAATTGGGGCCGGTCCATGCGCTCGACCTGACATTCCACAATGCCTATGGACCTGATAAGCCATGGTTCCGCGATCGCGCGCTCTCGGGCGGCGGCTGTCTCATCGACCTTGGCGCGCACCTGATCGATATGGCGACTTGGGCGCTGGGGGCACGCAATCTGCGCTGCACTTCGGCCCATCTCTACGCCGGTGGTCAGCGTCTGCGCGGCGAGACCGTCTTTCAAGCGGTCGAGGATTATGCGGCAGCCACCCTGGAGACGCCTGAGGGCGGGGTAATCCGCATCGCCTGCTCGTGGAACCTGCCTGCGGGCTGCGATGCTGTGATCGGCGTCGACGCCTTCGGCACGCAGGGCGGGTTCTCGGTGCGAAACGAGAACGGCAGCTTCTACGACTTCTCTGCCCATCGCCATCACGGCACGCAGAGCGAGCAACGCATTGCCCCACCCGACCCATGGGGCGGACGCGCCGCCGCCGACTGGGCGCGGCGATTGGCCGAAAACCTCGGCTTCGACCCTGCCTGTGAGAGTTTGGGTGAACTTGCCGCCGCCATCGACGCCATTTACGCACGCGCCGCAGCCTGAGGTCGGACAACGGCGACCTAGACGGTTGACCTGAGACCCGTATCTTCCTCCAGTTTGAGGTAGAATCCGCTCCAATTGAGGAGACGGACGATGAAGCGATCGAGGTTCAGCGAGGAGCAGATCATCGGGATGCTGAAGGAGCAGGAGGCCGGGATGTCTACGGCCGCTGTCTGCCGGAAGCACGGGGTCAGCTCAGCGACGTTCTACAAATACAAGGCGAAGTATGGCGGGCTGGAGGTCTCGGATGCGCGACGGCTGAGGGCGCTTGAGGACGAGAATGGCAAGCTCAAGAAGCTCTTGGCCGAGGCGATGCTCGACAATGCCATCCTGAAGGATGTTGCGGCAAAAAAACGGTAACGCCCGGTGTGAAGCGGGAGGCGGTGGCGCATGTCGTGGCGGTCCACGGCGTGAGCCAGCGCCGGGCGTGCCGGGCCCTGGCCGTGGATCGGTCAAGCGTGCGCTATCGCAGTGTCCGTCCCGACGATGCCGAGGCGCGGGCGGCGATGAAGGCCGTCGCGGCCGAGCGGCGGCGCTTCGGCTACCGGCGCATCCACGTCATTCTCGAGCGACAGGGGATCGTGATGAACCTCAAGAAGCTGAGGCGGCTCTACCGCGAGGAGAAGCTCCAGGTGCGCCGCAGAGGCGGTCGGAAGCGCGCCCTCGGCACACGACGACCGATGCTACTGCCGGATGCGCCCAACATCCGCTGGAACCTCGACTTCGTAAGCGACGCGCTCACCGACGGACGCCGGTTCCGGGTGCTGGCCGTGGTCGACGACTACACCGGGAATGCCTCGCGCTGGTGGCCGACACGTCGCTGTCCGGCCACCGCGTCGCCCGAGAACTCGACGCCGTGATCGCCCGGCGGGGGCGCCCGGCCATGGTGGTCAGCGACAACGGCACGGAGCTGACCTCGATGGCGATCCTATCGTGGCGCCAGCGGACCGGCGTCGAATGGCACTACATCGCGCCGGGCAAGCCGATGCAAAACGGCTTCGTCGAGAGTTTCAACGGGCGGTTCCGGGACGAACTGTTGAACGAAACCTGTTCACGACGCTCGACGAGGCGCGGCAGAAGATCCAGGACTGGCAGCACGACTACAACCACCGCCGCCCGCATTCCGGCCTCGGGAACATCCCGCCGGTCGAGTTCATGGCAAAGAAGGGGCTGGAAATCCGTGCGGCGCAGCCCCAAAAATCAACCCGTGGATTCTCCGAATGGCCGGAGGAGAGTCGGGGCTCCGGTCAAGTCTGATCGAGCAGTTCCGGGAGCCGAACGAACGTCTGCTCGAGATGCTGACGCCGCGCGATCAGGAACCCATGCGATCGGATGCACGCTGGTGGTCGGCGGAGGCCTATGCCGGGCGTAAGGTGGAAGACTGGCGTCCGCAGCCGCCCAATCCGGAGGAGTTGGATGCCTTGGCTGTGCGCCTCGTCGAGCTTGCCTTTGCGCAGGGGCGCCGCCCTTAGCGGCCGAGGGCCATGAGTGCGGCTGCCCGTTCTTCACGGGTGAGGATGCGGGGTTCCACAACCGGGGCTCCTGCCTTGTCGAAGAATGGCGTGTCGCGCCACTCTCCGGAAAGATTTTTGGCCAGTATCCGTGATGCAATTCGCGCAACCATGCGCGCGGCTCCCTTGTGGCGGTGCTTGCCGTCGCGGCTCGGCAGGAAACCTTCGGCCGTGACCTTGCCGATCGACACGGAATCGTCGAGGCGATCGGTGTTGACCCCCACATGAGCCAGCCGTGCCTTGAGCGGTGTGAAGAAAAGCGGCGTGTCGCAACATGTCGCATACCAGCGCAAGGCGCCGCGGGAGGTGTGGCGGAGGACCCGAAGCTTCTCTCCCCCCTGCGATATGTGGATGCGGTCCTGCGTCGTCTGCAGGATGCCGACCCTCTGCGGATCGGCCTGTCCTAGATGTGTGTAGGCGGAGCGGCAATCGTCGCAATGGCAGACGATATGCGTGTAGGCGGCGGGCGAGACGTCGGTGATCCTGCTCCGCAATGTACCGCAGGCGCAGGAGAAGCCGAGCGTTCCGTCCTCCTCCATCAGACGGGAACCGAATCCGGCCCTTCCGCAGGAGCTGAGCGCTCCGCCTCGCGCGCGGGTGCATCGGCGGGCGCGATCTTCTTCGAGGCGGGCATATCGGAATTCGCATCGATGAAATCGAGAACGAGAGGCCGGATATTGCGCCGCCAGGAGCCCCCGGCAAAGATGCCGTAATGGCCCGCGTCCGGCTCGAGGTGGCTGGCCTTCTTCTCATCGGGCAGGCCGGTCAGCAGGTCCAGCGCCGCGACGCACTGGCCGGGCGCGGAGATATCGTCCTTGCCGCCCTCGACCGTCTTGATGGCGACCTTCGTGATCTTGCCGATATCGACCGGCTTGCCTTCCACGGTGAAGCGGTTCTGCGCGATCTCCAGCCCTTTGAAGATACGCTCTACGGTCGAGAGGTAGAATTCGGCCGTCATGTCCATCACGGCGAGGTATTCATCGTAAAAGCGGTTGTGCCGGTCATGGTCGGATGCCTCTCCACCCGCGACGGCGAAGATCTGGTCGCGGAATGCGCGCGCATGAGTCTCGGCGTTCATCGAGATGAAGGACGACAGCTGCAGCAGCCCGGGATAGACCATCCGGCCGACGCCCGCATATTTGGAGCCGACCCGCTGGATCATCGCCTGTTCGAGTTGCCCCATCGTGACCCGGCGGCCGAAATCGGTGACGTCAGTGGCGGCGGCGTCCGGGTCGATCGGTCCGCCGATCAGGGTGAGCGTCCGCGGCTGCGCGTCGGGATCCCGCTCGGCCAGAAGCGCAGTCGCCGCGAGCGCCAAGGGCGCCGGCTGACAGACGGCGATGACGTTCAGGTCGGAGCCGAGATGCTTCATGAACTCCGCGAGGTAGAGGGTGTAATCCTCCACATCGAATTTTCCGGCGGAGACGGGGATGTCGCGGGCATTGTGCCAATCCGTGATCCAGACATCGGCATCGGGCAGAAGGGACACGACGGTCGAGCGCAGCAAGGTGGCGTAGTGCCCCGACATGGGCGCCACCAGAAGGATGCGCCGGGCCTTCGGTTCGCGCCCGTTGACGTGGAACCGGAGGAGATCGCCGAACGGACGCTCGAGAACCTTTTCCACCAGCACGGATTGGTCATGTCCGTCGGCGGCGGCGATCGGCGGGATGTTCCAGTCAGGCTTGGCGACCATGCGGTTGAAGGCGCGCTCCGTCACCTCGCCCCAGGCGGCGAGCATTTGGAACCCGGGGTTCAGCGACAGAGCGGTCGCCGGATAACTACCCATCGTGCGCGCAGTCGCGCCGAGCCACGCATTTGTGTTGCGGGCGGTTTCCATCAGATCATAAGCGGCCATGAAACGCATGTCGCGGTCCTCCTCCGGGCGGATACGGGTGGCATCGTTGCGCCGGGATGTTACGGTTTCCCTAAGAGCAACGTTCGAGATCACTTAGCAGTTGCAGCATGGCAGCGGGAAGGCAAGCGATGAGCGGAGGAGATCACGTGGGCGAGAGCGGTCGTGACGGAGATGACACGGGTGGCGTGGACGGGGCCGAGGCGCTGGCGCGGCTGAACGCGAACCTCGCGAAGATGGACGAGCTGACGAAGCGGCTGGTGGCGGCGCTGGCGGCGCGGCGCGCGTCCGATCCGGGCCTGCAGGGGCCGGGGCCGGAGCTTTATGCCAAGGCGATGGCCGCCTATTGGGTCGAGATGGCGAACAATCCCGGTAAGCTGATCGAGCGTCAGGTCAGCTACTGGGGCCATGCCGTGCGCCACGCGATGGAGGCGCAGCAGGCGCTCGCAACCGGGCGGCCGGCGCCGCGGGGCGAGGGGACGCAGGATGACAAACGGTTCTCCAATCCGCTCTGGGACGAGCATCCGTATTACAACTTCCTCAAGCAGCAATATCAGATCAGCGCCGCCGCGATTCGCGAGCAGGTGCAGGATCTCGACGGGCTGAATGAAGATGATCGCAAACGTGTCGCGTTTTTCAGCCAGCAGATCGTGGATCTGTTCAGTCCCACCAACTTCCTCGCCACAAATCCCGAGGCGATGCAGAAGGCGGTGGAGACGGAGGGCGAAAGCCTTGTGCGGGGGCTGGAGAACCTCGTTCGCGACATCGAGGCGAATCACGGCGACTGGCTGGTGACTCTGGCCGATCCCGACGCGTTCCAGGTGGGCGGCAACATCGCCACTACGCCGGGAAGCGTCGTCTACCGCAATCGGATGTTCGAACTGATCCAATATGCACCGACCACCGAAAAGGTGCGGCAGGTTCCGATCGTGCTGTTTCCGCCTTGGATCAACAAGTTCTACATCCTCGACCTCAAGCCGCAGAACAGCCTCGTGAAGTGGATCGTCGACCAGGGATACACCCTCTTCGTCGTCTCTTGGGTGAACCCGGATGCCTCCTACGCGGATGTCACGCTGGGCGACTACGTGGAGCACGGTTTCATCGAGGCGATGCGCGTGGCCAAGGAGATCACCGGACAGAAGCAGGTCAACACCATCGGCTACTGCATCGCCGGGACGACCCTGTCGGCAACGCTCGCGCTGTTGAGCCGGCGGGGCGACGACACGGTGCGTTCGGCCACGTTCTTCACGATGCTCGCGGATTTTTCGGATCCGGGCGAGATGGGCGTCTTTCTTGACGAGGACTTCGTGAGCGGGATTGAGCGGGAAGCGGCCGTGAAGGGCTATCTCGACAAGTTCTTCATGGGGCGGACCTTCACCTATCTGCGCTCCCGCGATCTGGTCTACGGGCCCGCGATCAAATCCTACATGCTGGGCGAGGCGCCGCCGGCGTTCGATCTGCTCTACTGGAACGGCGACGGGACCAACCTGCCGGGCCCGATGGTGACGGAATATCTGCGGCGGCTCTGCATTGAGAACCGGTTGGCGGAAGGCGGCTTCGACCTGTTGGGGGAGGAGGGGCTGACGCTGGACGACGTCAAGGTGCCGCTGACCTCCATCGCCTGCGAGACCGATCATATCGCGAACTGGCCCGGCGCGTGGCGCAGCGTGGCGCGGATGGGCAGCAAGGAGAAGACGTTCATCCTGTCGCAATCGGGGCATATCGCTGGCATCGTGAATCCGCCGACCAAGAAGAAATACGGCCATTATGTGAATGAGTTGGGTCAGGAGAGCCCCGAGGATTGGTTCGCACAGGCCGAGTTTCACGAAGGCTCGTGGTGGGGGCGCTGGGAGGAGTGGCTGCGGTCCCGATCCGGTCGTCTGGTCAAGGCGCGGGAACCGGACGAGGGCAAATTCCCGGAGATCGAGCCAGCCCCCGGGCATTACGTGCTACCCGCCGCGGAATAGAGATGCCGTAGGGGAAAGTTTTTTTGCTGCGCTGCAGCATTGGTCTTGCAATGCCGCGGTGCAGAAAGTATATCCCGGTCATCCGCTGACGAGGGCCACGCAAGGGCCGCAGCAGCGAACTGAAAAGCCAGCGAGGATCTGAAAATGATGACCAAGACGCCCGATTTCACCAAATACATGACCGACATGATGGGTTCGTTCCCCGTCGACACCACCGCGATGCAGGACGCGTTCAAGACGCAAGCTGCCTTCGCCGAGAAGATGTCGAAGGTCGCGCTGACCGCCGCCGAGCAGTCCGCCGAAGTGTCGCACAAGTGGACCCGCGAGACGCTCGCCAAGATGGGGCCGATGGCTTCTGTCAAGGACGAGCCCGCCGACTACGCCAAGTCGATGACCGATTTTGCCTCCGCCTCCGCCGAGGTTGCGTCCGAGAACATGGCCGCCTTCGCCGAGATCGCGAAGAAGGTTCAGATGGACACGGTCGAGCTGATGATGGCGGCCGGCAAGGAAGCGCAGGAAGATGCGACCAACGCCATGAAGAAGGTCTCCACCGACGCGACGACCGCGACCAAGAAGACCGCCGCGAAGTGAGACCTTCGAACGGCTGAACGGATCGGGCGCCCCTGTGGGCGCCCTTTTCGTTTGCGCTTTCTCGCCCGAACGTTACCCTTGCTGCGGTGCAACATGGGGAGGACCGGGCGATGGCGGACGATACGAAACCGCTTCTGATCAAGCGTTACGCAAGCCGCAGGCTCTACAACACCGAGACGAGCGATTACGTCACCCTCGACGATATCGCGGGCTTCATCCGCGCAGGCCGCGAGGTCAAGATCGTCGATCTGAAATCCGGCGACGACCTGACGCGCAGCTACCTTCTGCAGATCATCGCGGAGCATGAAACGAAGGGAGAGTCGGTCTTGCCTCTCGGCGTGCTGACCGACCTCGTGCGCTCCTATACGGGGGCCGCGCAATCGGTCGTTCCGGATTTCCTCGCCTCCAGCTTCGAGATGCTGCGGTCCGGTCAGTCGCAGATGATCGAGAACATGAACTCGATGAACCCGATGGCTCAGATGCCCGGCTTCAAGGCGATGCGTGAGCAGCAGGCAGCGTTCTTCAAGGCGATGACGAGCGGGGTCGGCGGCGCCGGACCCGCATGGCCCAGTGGTCCGGCGCCGGAGGAGATGGAGGACGAGCCCGCTGCGGCCGCGCAATCGCGCGAGGAACTCGATGCGATCCGCAAGCAACTTGCCGAAATGCAGGCGATGCTTGCCAAGATGAATAAGTAGGCTCCGTCAGGGCGGGGCGCTAGTCACTCCGCCGGTACATATCGCTGAAGCAAAAGCCGCACATTTCCGGTCGTGCTCCCTTCCTCGATCGTCCGGACGGCGAGAACGTAGCTGCCGGCCAGAAGCCGGGAGGCGAGGAAACTGTCGAGGCCGGTCGGACCGTCATCGTTCTCGCCGATCCGCCGGCCGACCCGGTCAAACAGGACGATCATCGGATCAACGCCATCGCCGATCGCTTCGGTCACAACCAGCCCGCCTTCAGGCAGATCGAAACGGACCCAGGAGGCGACAATCGAGGTGGAAACGTCGTGCAGGACCGACGTGTCGAGCGTACCGAGCTCCGTGACCTCGACATCGTCGGACGCCGTCGGGGAAAACTCGGCCTGACCGATCCGGCGCAGGCGAAAGGCCGTCGGATCAAACTGCTCCACAGTGACGTTGATTGTATTGTCCCCGCCGTCGAGATCCTCGACCGCAACACAATATTCGCCCGCCGCAAGCGGATCGGATAGGTCGATCCGGCTGTTCAGACCGTCATGATCGTCATTCTCGGCAATTATGGCACCCGCCGAATCGAGCACGCGGATCAGCGGGTCGCCACCGATGCTGGTCGCGGTAATCGACAGCGGCATCGCCTCATCGAGGTTGAAGCCGTAGGCGGGAGACTCCGCAGCGGTCGCAACTGCCCCAACGCCGTCCAAAGGGTCGAGCATCGCCATGTTCCCGATAAAGCAAGCTGCATCGGGCGCGCCACCTTGCGAAGGAACGCCATCGTTTACCTCCGCGATGTCCTCCGGCGCCTGTTCCGTGCGACCGATGAAGACGGAGACGTCGGTGACGCCGCTCTCATAGCTGCGAGCGGCGAGGCAGTAGGCGCCGGGATCGAGCGTCACCTCAAGACGGCTCGCCAATCCGTTGCCGCCGTCATCGTCGGTGGCGATCTCCGATCCGGCCGCGTCGAAGACCGAGATGTAGGGGTCGCCGGAACGCAACGCCGCCACATCGACCCGCAGATCCGTCGTCTGCGAGATGGAGAAGAGGCGCACCAGATGGCCGGCGATCGGCACCTGGCCCTCCATCTCGAACGGACTTCCGGCAACGCTGACATCCGAGCCTGCCTCGTCGCCACCGACCCATTCCCCAACGAGGCTGATCCCGCCGCAGATCGGCGCCTGTGCCGATGCGGGCGTGGCGAGCGCGAGCGCGGCTGCGGTGAGCAGGAATTTCATGGGGACCTCTCGTGTCGGACCGGAAGACGGTAGGCGGAGGATGCTGTTCGGGCAAGGCAACCGCCCCTTGTGGGTCTGAGTATCCTTTGCGGTGCGGTCGAAGCGCATCTGTCTTCGCCAAAGGCGATGATGCGGCGGCCGCCCACTAAGCGCGTTGGTTCTCGGAAAAGCATGATGGAACGCGACGATCTCCAGTGTCCGTGTTCCTGAGGAAAACAACGCCGCGCATCTCCGCCGTCCTGTACGCGTTATGCTGAAGCCAGTGAGTTCCATCAGCGGACCTGCGCGTTGCCAACAGAACTTTACCGCTGTTCCGCACTTGGCTTTTTGTGAACATATGCGCGGGGTCAGAGCTGCGGTTCGGTGCGCTGTTCTGTTGTCCAGATCGGCTTCCCACCAGGGCACCGAGGCTCCACCCGCTTGCGACCGTTTGGAGCGGCCTTATCAGGAAGGTGCGCGGTCGCCGAAGGCGCTGGGGGAGTCGGTTGCTGTCGGTGCTTCCACCTACCTATGCGATGCGAAAGCAGTATGGAAGTTCGTCACTCTGGATTTGCCGAAGCCGAAGGCCATCTCGCCGGCGGCGCTCGATCCAGTGGCGGCCAAGCAACTTCTGAGGGGACGCTCATCGCTCGATCGGGATCGTGACGGGGCCGTCATTGACCAAATGGATCGCCATGTCGGCACCAAAGTGTCCGGTCTCGACGGCAATGGCGGTGGCGCGCAGGGCCGTGACGAAGTGTTCGTAGAGCCGCTCGCCAATCTCGGGCGCGGCCGCGGCGGAGAACCCCGGTCGGTTGCCGCGCGACGTGTCGGCGGCGAGCGTGAACTGGCTCACCACAAGCGCTGCGCCTCCGACATCCAGGAGCGAGCGGTTCATCCGTCCCTGATCGTCCCGGAAGATGCGCAACTTTACGATGCGGCCGGCCAAGGCCTCGGCGTTTCCCTCCGTGTCCCCCCGCATGGCACAGACGAGGATCAGCAGGCCCGGCCCGCAGCGCCCAACCACCGCGCCCTCGACTTCCACGCGGGCTTCGGTCACGCGTTGCAGGACCGCCTTCACAGCTCGTGCGCCCAAGGCGGGTTCGCGCCTGCGCGCCCGACCGTGACGGCCGCCGCGGTCACACCCAGTTCCAGCGCCGCGCGAAGGATATCGGGCGCGGGGGCGTCCTTCGTAAGTGCGCCTGCACGGGACAAGCCAGCCAGAAGTCCCGCATTGAACGTGTCGCCCGCGCCCACCGTGTCGACGACCTCCACCGCTCGGGCCGGGACATGCACCTCCGCGCTCCGGGTAATGGCACGTACACCCGCCGCCCCCTCTGTCAGGCACAGCATCTTCGCACCCTTCGCGAGCAGATCGTCAGGCTTCAGCCCAAGCCACTCCAGATCCTCGTCCGACAGCTTCACGATATCCGCCACCGCAAGCAGCCTGTCGAGCCGGGCGCGGAAAGCGTCCGCGTCGCGGATGAAGCCGGGGCGGATATTCGGGTCGATCATCAGCGGCAGGTGCGCGTTCGCAAGCGCCAGCGCGGCATAGGCCTCCGCGCAAGGTTCGACGGCCAGAGAGATGCCGCCCACGAACAGCGCCGTGACCCCCTCCATCGACGGCGCGTCTTGCGGCGACAGCATGCGGCCCGCGGTCCCCTCGTCATAGAACGCGTATGTTGCCTGCCCCTCGACCAGCGTTACGAAGGCCAGCGTCGTCGGCCGGTCCGAGACAGCGGCCCGGCAGGCGACATTGGATGCGGCCAAGCCATCGGACAGCATCTTGCCGAACAGGTCCGAGGACAGGCCGGTATGCAGCGCGACCGGCGCGCCGAGCCGACCGAGAGCGATGGCGGTGTTGTAGACCGCGCCCCCCGTCGCGGGCAGAAAGGCCGGCCCCTCGGGCGTGACCCGCGGCAGCATGTCGATCAGGGCCTCGCCCGCGCAAAGGATCATGTCGATCTCCAGCAGTTCGCCTCATGCCGGACTAGCCTCCGGGCCCCCCAACCCGCAAGCGTTCAGCGTCCTGCCGCCGCGACGAACCCGACGATGGCGGCCACGATCAGCGCGGCGAATACCGCGGCGGCGATCTTCCACTTCGACCAAGGCCGCTCACCCTGTACGCGCCCCGTCTGGCCGTTGACGACGAAGCGGTAGGATTGTCCCCGGTACCGGTAGGCGGCGATCCAGACGGGCAGCAGGACATGCTTGAAGGTCACATCCGATATTCGTGTGTCCAGCCGGTGGATCCGCTGCCGGTCGCCCCCGATATTCATGCGCACGTCGCGCGCGATGACCGCATCCATCCGCGCCCGCGCCTCGGTCAGCCCGTCTTCCAGCCCGACCTGATACGCCTCGGCCCGAAAGCCCGCGAGGTATTGCGGCGCGTAGGGCGCGAGCGCGGCCATGTCCCACGGCTCCAGCGCGTCGGTATGCGTCTTGGGCAGCGAGCGGGAGGCAAGGACCGTCACGTCGTCGAAAAAGCGCCGCACGCGCCCGCGCCGTGGGGACCAACGGATCTTCGGCACCTGAACCGTTTGGCGCTTGCCGTCGCGGACGATGGTGCGGGTTTCGAAATAGGTGTCGCCGCGCTCGCCGGCATAATCCGTTTCGGTCTTCGCATCGAACGTCCAGAACGGCACGTAAATACCCGTCAGCTTGCGACCCTTCTTGGCATAATCCTGCAGCCCGTTCGGGGCGAACCACAGACGGCCCAGCCAGTCGTTCATCGCGTCGTGCGCCTGTATCTCCTCGAGCACGAAGGGGACGAGGGCCGCCGGCTTGATGTGACGATTCATGCCGGTCCCGGTCACGACCGGCGTGGCGCAGAATGGGCATTCGGCAGCGTGAATGTCGGGATCGAACTCGACCTGTGCGCCGCAATTGGGGCAGTCGAGGACGCGGGTCTCCTCCTGCTCCGCACCGCGTCCGGCGGCATCGAGGCCCTCCGCAATGGCGATTTCGCGAATGGTGCCGGCGGTCGAGGACAATCGTTCGGTGTTGCCGCAATGGTCGCAAATCATCCGGTCGTCACCGGGGTCGAAGCGCATGTCGCCGCCACAGGCGTCGCAGGGAAAGCGGTGCTCCTGCGTCTTCGGAATGCTCTCGGGGCGCTTTGGCTCGGCGCGGCGAATGGTGGGGACCTTCATGCGAATCTCCGCAGGACATGTGGCGCCGTTATCCGCAAGGATCCGGGCGAGGGGCTAGCCCCTCGCGCTCCCCAAGGTATTTCGGGCCAGAGGACGGCACGTACGCATCGTCACACGCCCGGCGGCGGCGGCGGCGGCATGACAGTGAAGAGTTGCGCCAGTTCGGCGACATCCTCCGCCTTTTGCCAGCCGTCCTGGCCTTGCGTCCAGACAAAGGTCTCGCGCTTGATTTCGCCTTCGGCAACCATCCGGCCGAGCCGCGCCTTGGAGAACGGACCTCTGGTCTGTCCGCCCTCAGCCACGTGCCAGACATGCTCGACAGGTGGCGGGGGCGGGGCGGCCGCGGCGGGTCTCTGGCCCCACGGACCGGCCTGCGCCATCGAGTTCGCCATTCCCATGCCCATACCCATGCCGAGACCCGCGCCCATGCCCGAATTCGGCGTCGTGGCGGCGTTCTGCATCGCCTCGGCCGTCGCGTATTGCTGGTATTTCGACAGATCGCCCAGCACGCCCATGGAGGTGCGCTTGTCCAGCGCCTCCTCCACCGCAGGCGGCAGCGAGATGTTCTCCACGTAGAGTTCAGGGACCGCGATCCCGTATTCGGCGGTCGTCGCCGTGATCTGCTCCGCCACGATCCGGCCCAGCTCGTCGGTGTTCGCCGCCATGTCGAGGACGGGGATGCGGCTGCTCGCCAAGGCGCGGGAGGCCGACTGGACGATGATGTTGCGCAGCTGGAACTGGATCTCGTCCTGCGTGAATTCGCCGTCCGTGCCGACGATCTCGGTCAGGAACAGGCCCGGATCGGCCACCTTGATCGCGTAGGTTCCGAAAGCCCGCAGCCGCACCGGCCCGAATTCCGGATCGCGCAGCGTGACGGGATTCTTGGTGCCCCATTTGAGGTCGGTGAAGCGGCGCGTGGCGACGAAGTAGATCTCGGATTTGAACGGCGAGCGGAAGCCATGGTCCCAATGCTGCAGCGTTGTCATGATCGGCATGTTGTTGGTCTCGAGCATATAGAGACCCGGCATGAACACGTCCGCGATCTGGCCCTCGTGCACGAACACCGCCGCCTGTCCCTCGCGCACCGTCAGCTTGGCACCGTATTTGATCTCGTGTCCGTAACGTTCGAACCGGTTGACCAGGGTGTCGCGTGTGTCGTCCGTCCATTCGATGACGTCGATGAACTGTCCCTTGAGAAAATCCATGAAGGGCATTGGCGGTCTCCGGCTCAGCAGGGGGAAGGGGAACGGCGACGCATCACACGGGGCCCGGTTCGCCCACCAGTTCTCGGGCGATCTGGCGGACGATGGGGCGCGCTTCCTCCGCGGTCATGCCGACGCGCAGGCGCTCGTCGTAGAGAATGCGCAGAAGAAGTTCATCGTGATAGGTCAGCAGCGCGAATTCCTCGTCGTCGTTGAAGATCGAGGGACGCACGGCCGGGCTGTCATTTGGAAGGCCGAGGCCTTGGGCGATCTCCTCGTGATAGCAGGCCAGCCGGAAGAGGTCGGGATGTTCCGCACGCACGAAGGCGATGGCGGAGACGTAGCTGTCGGGTGCGTCCGTCGAAGACGAGGCATAGACCGCGCAATAGATGGAGCGGTCGAGTCTTGTGATTTCATGCACGGTGGCGCGGGTCAGGCCGGGTTCGGCGGCGCTGATCCGGGGGCCGAGGTCACGCTGCTCGTCGGTATTTCCGACGAAGAGGTGAAAGTTGCCGCGCGATCCGACGACGCTGATCGGGTGCCCGCTGATCCGGCTCAGGCGGGCGACATATTGCTCAATGCGGGTGCGGTCGGCGGCTTGTATGGCTGGATCGACGGACTTGCCGAAATGGATCTGGAGGCGAACGGGACGCTCCCACCGGCGCAGCTCGGCCTGGTTCTGGCGCGCAACGTAGCGGCCGTCGACCTGCATGTATTCGGAGAACAGCGCGATCCGCTCAAAATTGCGCGCCAGCGTTGTCGCATCGACCCGCGCATCCGCACCGCCACCATCGCGGCGCATGTACCCCCGAGCCAGCAGATCGGTTTGACGGCGCTCATAGAACGCCTTGGCCGAATGGCTTTCCAACGACGGCTTTTCCGGGGCCGGGGGGCGAACCGGACGGGGCGCCGGCGTGGGGGCCGGCACGATCGGCGACGGCGCCGCGCAGGCGGTCACCCCCGCCAAGGCGGTCGCGGCCAGAAGGCTGCGGAGGGGGCGGCCAGTTTTCATCGCGGCCCCGGCACCGCGGTCCCGGCCGTATCGCCCGTCCCGGTGCCCCGGGCGCGGGCGGAGGACAACGTCTCGCGCAGTTCCTTTTCCATCCCCTCAAGCTCTTTCTCGGCCTCGACACGGCGCGCCTTGCCTTCGTCGGCGATCTGCAGGCTCTCGTTGATGGTGGCAATCAGATCCTCGTTGGCCTGCTTGACGGCTGCCACATCGAACACGCCGCGTTCCATCTCGGACCGTACGACCGCGTTCGCATCGCGCAGGTTCTTGGCATTCGCCGTCAGAAGCTCGTTCGTCAGGTCGTTGGCGTCACGCACCGCCTCGGCGGCCTCGCGGGAACGCTGGATCGTGACCGCCTGGGCAAGCTGCGTTTCCCACAGCGGCACCGTATTCACGAGGGTCGAGTTGATCTTGGTCACGAGGCTCTTGTCGTTTTCCTGCACCAGCCGGATCGAGGGCAGGGACTGCATCGTCACCTGCCGTGTCAGCTTCAGGTCGTGGACCCGCCGCTCCAGATCGTCGCGGGCTGCCCGCAGGTCGCGAAGCTCCTGTGCGCCGACCATCTTGTCGTCCTCGGGCAGGGCAGCCAGCTCCGCCTCCTTGGCGGGGACCGCCGTGGCGTCGAGATCCGCCAGCTTCGCCTCGCCCGCCGCGATGTAGAGGCCCAGCTCCTCATAGAAGTCGAGCGTCCGGTCGTAGAGCAGGTCAAGCGCCTTGATGTCCTTCAGAAGCCCGTGCTCATGGCGCAGGAGATCCTCCGTCACGCGGTCGATCTGGCCCTGAACGTCCTCGAACCGGGAGACGAACTTGGCGAAGGGGGCCGCGCGGCCGCTCAACTTCTCCCACCAGGACCGCTTGCGCCGCACGTCCAGTTCGCTGACGGAGAAGCCGCGGATCGTGGACACCATGGAGCGCAGGGAATCGCCGGCCGGGCCCACATCCTTGTTCTTCACGTCGGCCAGCATCGACTGGCTGATCTGCTGCAACTCCGCCTGTGCGGTCGAGCCGAACGAGATGATCGACTGCGTATTGCTCATGTCGAGCTCTTCCATCCGGCGGCGGATACCGGCGGCAACGGGTTCCGGCGCCTGATCCAGTGCAACGACCTCCGTCCCAGGCTCGCGCAGCGGAGCGGCGGTAATCTCGCTGACCTGAGCCGAATCCTCGGCGGCCTTGGTGCGGGTTGCGGTGTCCATCTCTCAGTCTCCCGTTGTCAGGCCGTCGGCCTTCAGGCGGTCCCGCAGGACCTCGATCTCTACGTCCAGATCGGTGCGGTCCGACAGGAGGAGCGTCTCCCGCTTGGCCTCCATCGCGCGGTCCAGATCGTCGAGCAGCGCAAAGTAATCGGTCCGCGCCACCGGATCGCGGGTCGCCGCGTAGAGGTTGGCGAATTTTGCCGTCGCGTCACGCGCGCCCATCAGATACACGCCCAGATAGCGCCGCGCGGCGGTCAGATCGCGCGGATCGTCCTCCACCGTGCGGAACATGGCGCGCGCGGTCGCGGCGACCCGGTCGACCCGCGCCTCGGCCTCCCGGTCGCGGGCGTGCTTCACCGCTTCGCGCATCGCCTCCAGGTGCTTTTCGGCCTCGGCGATCGTCCGCGCCACCCGTTCGGTCTGAAAGGCGTCGACGCCCTCCATGCCCTTGTCGCGCATCGGATCGGTGCCAAAGGCCACGACATGCAGCACCCCCGCAACCAACCCGTAGACCGCCGCCGGCAAAAGCCCGGACAATCCCGTTGCCGCGGCAAGCGTCACCCCGAGGCCCACAGCCACCGCGCCCAGTATCTTGCGGGGCAGGGCGGGTCGCCGGGCGACGCGCCGTTCCGCCCAAGCCGCCTCGGCCTTAAGGCCCTCGCGCGTCAGGACGCCGCTGCCGAAGATCGCGGCCCCGGCCAGCAGGTTTCCGGCCAGTCCGACCGGCCCGCCCTGCGTGAACGCGAAGATCACCGGAACCAGCGCCAGCGCCATCAGGATCGCCGTTCGCGCGCGGCCCTTTAGCGGCCGCGCGAGCGGCGCTGGCTTCGTGCGCGCCGCCTCCGTCGCGCCACCGGGGCTGAACTGACCTCCAAAACGACGGGCCAAGACCTACAATCCCCCGCCGCTGAGCACACCCGTTCCCGCCAGTGCAACCAGCACGGCGAGCGCGACGAACGCGGTTCTCTGCAACCCTTCGGAGCCCATGCGAGCCATCTCCCGTTGATCCCTCGTTAGATAGGGCACTCGCCCACCCGGTTGAACCCCGCCCGTTCCCGCGCCGCCCTTAGTTTTAGCGCGTCGCAACCCCGAAACCATGCCCGCTCGCCGCGGCGGCGGAAACGACCGGGCGTCGAAATCGCCCACATCTTGACCAGACGAAGCCGAGGGGCTACCGCAGGCTGCGAGGGGATTTGAACCAGCTTGCGGCCCTCGTGAAACAATCCGCTAAGAGGTCTGGCGCTCGCGCCCCTTCCTCCGAATATGCTGCGACCAGGTCCCGAAGGAGGCCCGCCATGAAGGACGAACACGCCCGTCGTCGCGCATCTCGCACGCTCGCGGTCCATGCCGGCACGCGCCGGTCGCAATACGGCGAAGTCAGCGAGGCGATGTTCCTCACGCAGGGCTTTGTCTACGACAGCGCCGAAGCCGCCGAAGCCCGGTTCCTCAAAGCTTCGCGCGACGAGTTCATCTATGCCCGCTATGGCAATCCGACCGTCGCGATGTTCGAGGACCGGATCGCCGCGCTGGAGGGGACGGAGGACGCCTTCGCGACCGCGTCCGGCATGGCGGCGGTCAACGGTGCGCTCATGTCGATGCTGCGCGCGGGTGATCACGTCGTCGCTGGGCGGGCCTTGTTCGGCTCCTGCCTCTATATTCTCGAAGAGATCCTGCCGCGCTTCGGGGTGGAGGTCACGTTGATCGACGGAACCGACCTCGCCGCGTGGGAGAACGCGATCCGGCCGGACACGAAAGCCGTGTTCTTCGAAAGCGTCTCCAATCCCGCGCTGGACGTGATCGACATCGCGGCCGTCGCGGAACTGGCCCATGCCGTCGGCGCGACCGTGATCGTCGATAACGTCTTCGCGACGCCGACCTATTCGCGCGCCGTCGAACTGGGGGCGGATGTCGTGGTCTATTCGACGACGAAGCATGTCGACGGGCAGGGGCGCTGCCTCGGCGGCGTAATCTGCGGCACGACGGAATTCATTCGCGGTACGGCCGAGCCCTACCTCAAGCATACCGGCGGATCGATGAGCCCGTTCAACGCCTGGGTCATGCTCAAGGGGCTGGAGCATATGGGGCTGCGCGTCCGTGCGCAGGCCGAGACGGCGGAGCACATAGCCCTTGCGCTGGAGGGCCATCCGAAGCTGGCCCGCGTGCTCCATCCGCATCTCCCCTCCCACCCACAGCACGCCTTGGCCCGCGCGCAGATGGAGAAGGGCGGCACGGTCATCGCCATCGATCTTGCCGGCGGAAAGGACGCGGCATTCCGGTTCCTCAACGCGCTGGAGATCGTCATCATCTCCAATAACCTCGGTGATGCGAAGTCCATCGCGACCCATCCGGCGACCACCACGCATCAACGCCTGCCGGATGAGCAGAAGGAGATGCTCGGGATCACGCCCGGTCTCATCCGCCTGTCGCTGGGGCTGGAGGATCCCGAAGATCTGCTCGCCGATGTGATGGCGGCACTCGACGCCGCCTGAGGTCCCGGCGGTGCCCTTGGCCTTGCGGGTGCGACCACGCTTCCGCACGGGGCCTGCGCATCCGCGCACGCCTCTTCGGCTGGTCATTCGTGCGAAATTCATGAGGCTGCAATGTCGCAGGTGTTTCACGGAAACGAGTTGGCATTCCGCAGCGGAAGCCCCAAGTCTAGGAACGTGAGCGCGAACCGAGGGGAGCACGACATGAACGTCTATGCACCGGATATTGACCGCATCCCGACCGAGGAGGAGGCGCAGGCCGCGCTCGACCTCCTCAAGCGATACGCCGCAACCGGCCAGGGCGCGGCCGTCCCGCTCTACCCCGATCTGGCGAACATCTACCCGTCCCACGCGGCCGACGCGGCCTACCGCGCGACCCTTCCGGACCTGCAGAACGGGCCGGCGGCGCTGATCCGCGGGGCCGACCGCCGGATCCAGCATGTCGGCATCTCGAACTTCCGCCTACCGATGCGCATCGCCACGCGCACGGGCGATCACCTCGCGCAGGTCTCCGTCACCGGCACCGTCAGTCTTGAGGCCGGGCTGAAGGGCATCAACATGAGCCGGATCATGCGATCCTTCTATCGGCATGCCGAGGAGACCAGCGATTTCAACGTCGTGGATCGCATTCTGGACGATTACGTCACGGATCTGGACGCGTTCGACGCCCGCCTTCTCCTTCGCTTCCAGCTTCCGCTACAGGTCGAGAGCCTGCGCTCCGGCCTCAAGGGCTGGCAATACTATGACATCGCGATGGAGGTGGTGCAGATGGCCGGAACCCGCCGGCACATCCTGCATCTTGACTACGTCTATTCCTCTACCTGTCCCTGTTCGCTGGAATTGTCGGAGCATGCACGCCGCACGCGCGGCCAGCTCGCCACCCCGCATTCGCAGCGTTCTGTGGCCCGGCTTTCTGCGCAGGTCGAGTCTGGGACGACGGTCGAGGATATGATCGACATGTGCCGCGCACAGGTTCCGACCGAGACGCAGGTGATGGTCAAGCGCGAGGACGAGCAGGCATTTGCCGAACTCAACGCCGCCAATCCCATCTTCGTCGAGGACGCGGCGCGTCTGTTCGCCGAAGGGTTGGAGGCGCTGCCGGGGGTGGGGGATTTCCGCGTCGTCGCCTCTCATCAGGAGAGTTTGCACAGCCACGATGCGGTTTCCGTCCTCACGCACGGTGACCTCTTTGCAGCCGACACGCTGGAGCCCCGTCTCTTCGGGACGATGGTTCACCCCGGCTGACGCATTCCCTTCGTTGTCGTTCTTTGCCCCAACAGTGCATTCGTCGATCCGTTCATCCCGAAGGATGCCTGATGGCGGGCCGCTCCGTCTTCCTACCTGATCACTCCCGGCGCCTCTGCCGTCCGCAGGTATCCGTCGCGGCGCAAAGGCGTGCGGCCCTTGCCGAGCCTGCCGCATGATCCCCTCCTGGGCGGAGCTTGTCCGCACGTTCGGCCGCATCGGATTGCTCAGTTTCGGCGGTCCCGCGGCACAGATCGCCCTGATGCACCGCGAACTGGTCGAGCAGCGAGACTGGCTTGACGAGGCGACGTTTCTGCGCGGTCTCGGCTTCTGCACATTGCTCCCCGGGCCCGAGGCGATGCAACTCGCGACCTTTGCCGGCTGGCGCCTGCGGGGCATGGGTGGCGGGCTTCTGGCGGGGCTGCTCTTCGTGTTGCCGGGCGCGGCGGTGATGATCGCGCTCGCCGCGCTCTATCTCGCCTATGGGCGCGTGCCCTCGGTCGAAGCGGCCTTTCTCGGGATCAAGGCGGCTGCTCTCGCCATTGTCGCGGGGGCGCTGTGGAAGCTGCGGGCCAAGGCACTGCGTGGGCCGCTGGCCGTGGCGGTGGCCATTGCCGCCTTCGTGGGGCTCTTCCTGCTGGGCCTGCCGTTCTGGGCGGTCCTTCTCGCGGCACTCCTCCTCGGCTTCGCCCTGCCCGAAGGGGAAACGGAACCCGCGGCAAAAGCGCCACCCGTCCGCACGTGGCGCATTGTTGCCACCTGGCTCGCGATCTGGTGGGCGCCGCTCCTCCTCCTGCTCCTGATCGCTCCGGAATCCGTCCCCGCACGGGCGGGGCTGTTCTTCTCCTGGCTCGCAACCGTAAGCTTCGGCGGCGCCTATGCCGTCCTCGCCGCCCTCGCGCAGACTGCCGTCGAGACGCATGGCTGGCTCACACCGGAGCAGATGGTCGACGGGTTGGGCCTTGCGGAAACCACGCCCGGGCCCCTGATCCTCGTGACGGTCTTCACCGGGTGGCTCGGCGGGGCGCAGGTCGGCCTCGGCACGGCGATCGTGACCGCTCTCGTCACGATCTGGGCGACCTTCGCGCCGTGCTTTTTGTGGATCTTCGCGGGCGCCCCCCATCTCGAGCGCCTGACGGCCCAGCCGCGCCTGCGCGGCGCGCTGTCGATGGTGTCGGCCGCCGTGGCGGGCGTGATCGCAAACCTGTCGCTGTGGTTCGCGGTCCACGTCCTGTTCGCCGAGGTCCGCCCCGGAACGCCGCCGGTTCCCGCCCTGTCGAGTTTCGTGCCCGAGGCGCTCGCGCTGGCGGTCTTTGCGCTCTTCTGGCTTCTCCTGCTCAGGCGCGGGGTGGTTGAGACGCTCGCCCTCGCCGCGATGGCCGGAACGGCGCTGCAGGCGTTCTAGCCGGCCGCGCGCACGGCTCCGGCCACATCCTCAACCACACGGTCGAGAAGGCTGGCATCTTCGCATTCCGCCATGACGCGGATAAGCGGCTCCGTTCCTGAGGCCCGGATCAGAAGTCGACCGCAGCCGACCAGCTCCGCCTCAGCCGCGGCAATCGCCGAAACCACCGGCGCGGCGCTCAGGGGCGTGCTGCCGGCGGCGTAGCGTACGTTGTCGAGCCGCTGCGGCACCCGTTCGAAGCTTTGCATCAGGTCGGCGGCCGGCTTGCCCGTCCGCACCATCTCGGCCAGGAACTGCAGCCCCGCGATCAGGCCGTCGCCGGTCGTGGCGTAATCGGTCATGACGATATGGCCCGACTGCTCTCCGCCGAGGTTGAAGTTCCCCGCGCGCATCGCCTCGACCACATAACGATCGCCGACGCGCGTGCGCTGCAGCGTCAGACCCCGCCCGATCAGGAACCGCTCCAGCCCGAGGTTCGACATCACCGTCGCCACGAGGGTGCCGCCGCGCAAGCGCCCCTCCTCGGCCCAGCGCGCAGCGAAGAGCGCCATGAGTTGATCGCCATCGGCCACGCGGCCTTCGGCGTCGAGGATCATTACCCGGTCGGCATCGCCGTCGAGAGCGATGCCCACATCCGCCCCATGCGCCACGACCGCCTCGGCGCAGGTTTCCGTATGAGTCGATCCGCAGGCCTCGTTGATATTGCGCCCGTTGGGCGAGATGCCGACAGGGATCACCGTCGCGCCGAGTTCTGCTAACACGTCCGGAGCAGCGCGATAGGCCGCGCCATTCGCACAATCGATCACGACCTTGAGCCCCTCCAGGGTCATCCCCGAAGGAATTGTCGTCTTGGCGTATTCGACATAGCGGCCGCGCCCATCGTCGATCCGCTTGGCGCGGCCGATGTTCCGCGCATCGGCGGGCGCAACGCCCTCGGCGACCAATCGCTCGATCTCCGCCTCGACCTCGTCGCTGAGCTTGAAGCCGTCGGGCCCGAAGAACTTGATGCCGTTATCGTCGACCGGATTGTGGCTGGCCGAAATCATCACCCCCAGATCCGCCCGCATCGAACGTGCCAGCAGCCCGACCGCCGGAGTCGGAACTGGTCCCAGAAGCAGCACGTTCATCCCCGTCGATGTCAGCCCGGCCGTCAGCGCATTCTCGAGCATGTAGCCGGACAGGCGTGTGTCCTTGCCGATCACGACACGGTGCGCCGCATGGCCCATATCGCTTTCGCGGCGAAAGAACCGACCGGCCGCGGCCCCGAGCCGCAACGCGATTTCCGCCGTCATGTTTCCTGAATTGGCGCGTCCGCGCACGCCGTCAGTTCCAAACAGGCCCATCTAAATCTCCAATCTGCCGCCAGAGGGCCAGCCCCTGCGCGATCTCCGCCACGTCATGGACGCGGTGCATCTGCACGCCTTGTGCCACGGCCGCGAGGGTGATCGCCAGAGTGCCCGGCATCCGCTGATCGGCGCGCGGCGCATGGCCGATACGCCCAATGAAGCCCTTCCGAGAAACTCCCAGCAAGAGCGGCACGCCAAGACCGTGGAACAGGGCGATCCTGCGGATCAGCGCGAGGTTGTGCGCCTCCGTCTTGCCGAAGCCGATACCGGGATCGACAACGATCCGGGCACGGGGGATCCCGGCCGCTTCCGCGGCGGCAATCCGCGAGGCCAGCGCATCGAAGATATCGAACACGACGTCGTCGTAGCGCGGGTCGTCCTGCATCGTCTCGGGCGTCGCCACGCTGTGCATTAGGCACAGTGCCGCGTCCGAAGCGGCAATCGTGGCGGCCATGTCCGGGTCGAAGGTCAGGCCCGAGACATCGTTGATCATCGCGGCCCCGGCCTCTACGGAAACCCGCGCAACCGCCGCCTTGCGGGTGTCGACGGAAATCGCCCGATGGGTGAGCGTAGCGAGGGCCGGGCGGATGCGTGCGATTTCCTCGTCAGCCGGAACTTCGCTTGCGCCCGGTCGCGTGCTCTCGCCGCCGATGTCGATGATGTCGGCCGCTTCCATGGACTCGGCCTTGGTGCGCACCGCGGCCGGGTCGAAGTATCGGCCGCCGTCTGAAAAGCTGTCGGGCGTGACGTTGAGGACACCCATCACGCTGGGCCTCGTCATCGGGATGCCGACGACCGGTCCACGTGTTTCGACAAGGGGGGCGAGGTCCGCGTCGGACAGGTCATGAACAGGCACGATCTTGGACGGCCGATTACGCCTGAGGATTATCACCCGGTCGAACCGGACCCATCCCCCGGCAAGACATGGGCCGTCGGCATGCGGGCCGGTAAGCGGTAGAAGGTACTGCATCAGATGTCGGAAAGGCGCGCGGCGTGGCGCTCCGGTACTTTGTCGGAGGAAGCCTGATGCGGCGTGACGAGTTCGACCGCGCGAAACGTCTCCGCAAACCAGCGCGCTATGATCAGGGGCGCGGTCCCCGCAGGGCCGTCCGTCGCATCGAGCACGATCCGCGACGGGGCCCACACGGTCAGCCCGCCGCGCCGCATCGACCAGTCGAGTTCGGTTCGGCTGTCGACGACGATGCAACGCGCATCCCGAGCGGCCAGCCGCCAAGCCGCCTGTTCGAGCGCCAGCAAATCGATGCGACGCTGGGCGAGGGGGTGCGCAGCCTGCGGCGCGTCGAAATCCGGCGTGGCGATCAGAACCGCCGGCTCCGCACGCGACGCAAGCCTGTCGAGCAGGGCGCCGAGATCGGGATCCTCCTGCGCCCCGGGCGGCAGGAGGACGACAAGCGGCTGCGGCGCGTCATCGGACGTCGGCGGCGATGTCGCGATGCGGGATCGCACGATCTCCACCCCGAGTATATGCGGCCCGCGATCCAGCTTTTCAATCCGCACGAACACCCGCGCGGCGCGTTCATTTCTCAGGATGCGCGCGGCAATGCGCTCTGCCAGCGTCTCGAGCAGATTGATACGCTCGGCCGCAAGTTCCACCTCGATCGCGTCGGTGAGGGTGTCGTAGCTCAGGATATCGTCCACGTCGTCCATTGCGGCGCCGGCCTCGTCGGGCGATACTTCCGCCACGATGTCAAAGCGAATGCGCTGCGTCACACCCCGCTCGGCCTGAAACGCCCCGATTTCGACTTCCCGAACGTGTTCACGCAACGATATGCGGTCGAGGGGCAGGCCGGACGCTCGAGCGCGATCCAGCGGTGCCGCGAAGGCGAGGCGCAGGGCCTCCTGATCGGGACTCGTCGAATCCGTTGCGGCATGTTTCGGCAGCATGGCGGACCTCCGGGTGATCGCTCGACTTCAGTAAGACCACGCAGCCGCGATAACCGAAAGCCCCGCTTTGGATCAGGCGCCGGGGATCTGCCGGTAGAAGATATGCTGCCCGACCTTGGCCGTCTGGGGGTAGACCTTCGCCCAGTAGGGATTGACGTAGTCGGCATGGTAATGCGTCGCACGCTTGGTGAGGATGCGCGGCGCCCCCTGCATCAACCGACGCGCGACACCGGCCGCCCGATCCCAGGCATCGGGTTCCGTCACCGCTTCCGGTTCTCCATCACACGTGTAGCTGAACTGGCAGGCATGAAGCTTTCCCGTCCCCTGATTGACGACTTCGCAGACCGTGGTGGGATAATTCTCGGCGTCGACGCGGTTCAAAATGACCTCGGCTACGGCGACCTGTCCGTCGAGCGGCTCACCCCGTGCCTCGAAATAAACCGCTTCCGTAAGGCATTCGAATTCCGCATCATCGATCGGACCGGTGCGGACGGATCGTGCATCGTCGTTGCGAACCATGGCGCCTTGGTCGAGTTTGCGCTTTCTCGGCCCAAGCGGCAGCCCCTGATCGGCCAGAGGGCGCGCGGAGGCAAGGATCGGTCTGTTGGCGTCGCCGCCGGCACGCTGCGTGAAAAGGCTTGTGCGGGGGCCGGAAATTCCGGCAGCGAGCGACTGGGACCAAGCGGCGCCGGAAAGCGTGAGCATGACCGCCGCAAGACAAGCGGCGAGACGGAATATCGACATCGAAACCTCGTGGGACGTTCGTCCGCCCTCCGGTTAACCCGGAGACGTTGATGGAGCGTGAAGAGGGCGTGTTCTATATTGCGCGCCTCATGCAGACCCGCGCCGAGGATGGCAACCACACGCTTACCGAGTTGCGCGGCCGCATCCGTCGAATCTGAGGTAGTTTCGGCAGAAGCCTGCCAAGGAGTGCCGGTCAGGTCAGCGTCAATCCGCCGGTCCGGCCGGATCGCGTGCGCCGAGGATGGTTGCCTGCGCTGCCGCGAGCTTGGCCACCGGAACCCGGAAGGGTGAACAACTCACATAGTCGAACCCGGCAAGACGGCAGAAGGCGATCGATTCGGGGCTTCCCCCATGTTCGCCACACAGCGCAACCGTAAGGCCCTCGCGCGCCTTGCGCCCGCGCGACGCGCCAAGCAACAGAAGCTCCCCGACGCCGTCCACGTCGAGCGTGGTAAACGGGTCCTCGGGATAGACGCCTTCGTTGACATAGGCCGACATGAACCGCCCCGCATCGTCGCGCGACAGGCCGTAGGTCATTTGCGTAAGGTCGTTGGTGCCGAAGCTGAGGAAATCCGCCGTCTCGGCAATTTCGCCGGCGCGAAGAGCGGCGCGCGGGGTCTCGACCATCACGCCGACGCGGAACTCGAACGCCATTCCCGTCTCTTGGCGGACGGCGGCGGCCACGGCATCGATCCGCCGTCGGACCAACTCGACCTCGCGCCGGGCGGTAACGAGCGGGATCATGATTTCCGGAGCGATTTCCGCGCCCGTCCGAAGCGCCGCGACGGTCGCCTCGAAAATGGCGCGCGCCTGCATCTCGTAGATCTCGGGCACCGCAATCCCGAGGCGCACGCCGCGCATGCCCAGCATGGGATTATATTCCTGCATCGAGGCGATCCGGGATTTTACTTCGGAAACCGGCCGGTCAAGCGCCTCGGCCAAGGCATGGATCCCCTCGCTCTCTGCCGGCAGGAACTCGTGCAGAGGGGGGTCGAGGAGGCGGATACAGACCGGCAGGCCCGACATCAGCTTGAACAATTCCGTGAAATCCGCCCGCTGCATCGGCAGCAGGCGCTCCAGCGCCGCCGCCCGATCCTCGGAGCCTTCGGCAAAGATCATCTCCCGCATGACGGTCAGGCGGCTTGCGTCGAAAAACATGTGCTCCGTCCGGCACAAGCCGATCCCGTCGACGCCGAACGTCCGGGCGAGCGTGGCATCGGCCACCGTGTCGGCATTGGCCCGCACGCCGATGTCGCGCACCGCGTCGGACCAGCTCATCAGATCGGCGAAGGCGTCGTCGAGCATGGGCTCCTGCGTGGGGACGACCCCAGCCAGAACCTCGCCGGACGAGCCATCGATCGTGATCTCGTCGCCTTCCTTGAGCACCGTTCCGTCGGCCAATGTCAGGCGACGCTTGGCGGCATCGATCCGAAGACCCGTCGCGCCCGTCACGCAAGGCAGGCCGAGCCCGCGCGCGATGACGGCGGCATGGCTGGTGGAACCGCCCCGCTCCGTCAGGACACCGTCAGCCGCATGCATCCCGCGCACATCGTCGGGTGCGGTCTCGCGGCGGACGAGGATGCAGGGTTCGTCCCGCGATAGGGCGGCCTGCGCGGCGGCGCTGTCGAAGACGATGCGCCCGGCAGCAGCACCGGGCGAGGCGGCGACGCCACGGGAGAGGACTTGGCGCTCCGATCCGGGGTCGAGCTGTCGGTGCAACAGGCGGCCCAGCGTCCCTGGCGCAATACGGAGCAGCGCATCGGAGCGCCGGATGATCCCGTCCCGTGCGAGCGCCGTGGCGATTGCGACAGAGGCGCGGGGCTCGCGCGGGCAGCGTACGGCGTCGAGCACGAAGAGACGGCCTTGGTCGATCGTGAACTCGATCGACATTTCCTCCCGCAGGCGCCGACGGCAGAGCGCGCCGGCCTCCAGAAGCTCCGCATAAATCTCCGGCAGCCGATCCTCGAGGGAGGGGCCGCGGGCGTCGTGCCGCAGGTATAGCGCGGTGGCGCGGTCGCCCACCATGTCGCGGCCTCTGGCCTGACCGGTGTAACGGCCGGTAACCTGCGGCTCTCCGGTCAGCGGGCTGACGAACTGGACGACACCGACGCCGGACTGGCCCGGCCCCATCCCGTGCGCCATCCGCTGCACCACAAGGCCAAGCCCGGCATCCGCCGGCGCGCCTTGCGCCTGCCGCAACAGGCGGGCCGATGTGCCCTCCCAAGCGCGGGCCATCGATCGCAGAACGCCGCCAAGTTGTTCCGTCAGGGATTGCGGGAAGGGCGCGTCGCACTCCGCTTCGTATATCTCCAGCGATTCGGCGGGACCGGCGGCGCCGACGAACGGTTCCTCATCAAGGCGCATGACCTCGGTGGCATAGGCGCAAATGAACCGGCTGTAGGCTTCATCGGCTGCGCACTGCCCCAACGTGTTCGACAGCCGGTCATGCGCATCGCTGTTCATGCCGATGTTGAGAACGGCGCCGGGCCCGCCCCAATCGGATGTCTGCGACGACGAGCGAACCGACAGCAGTCGCGGTGTGCCATCGAAAAGCCCGATCAGCGTGTCGAGATCGGGCATCGTGCCTTCGGCGATCTTGCGCACCGTGGCAAAGGGAATGGCGACCGTCTGCGGCACGGGCAGGTCCATCCGCACGAGCCGCTGCAGGCATTTCGCACGATTTCCGTGCTGATCGACCGAGATATCAGCCGTCGGGGTGACTTCCACGAAACCGGGTGTGTCGAGCATGATGATGTCCTCGCACGTGCGGCATGCCATTGCTGCGGCGCAGCAACAAGCACGCCGTCACGTTACGTAGCGCGCGAGCATGGGTAAACCATTAATGACGAAACGCGTATTCGGGCATCATAAAGCGCGATATTCTCCGCCTCGACCTGTCCCCTATGCACTGATCTGCGACAAATCTCCCAGCTTCTCGCATGTGCGCACGATCTCCGAGAGCATGTTGAGCCGATTGCGCCGCAGAATCGCGTTTTCCGCATTGACCTGAACGGCCTCGAAAAACGCGTCGATGGGCGTGCGCAGACCCGCCAGCGCGGACATCGCGGCGGGATATTCCTCGCTCGCCAGCGCCGCGTCGATCCGGGGACGGGCGGTTTCGATGGCATCGAACAGCGCACGCTCCTCGTCGGTTTCGGCCAGCTTGCGCTCGGCACCGTAGCTGTATTCCACCCCATCCGCTTCCTCGGCCTGCGTCAGGATGTTCTTCGCACGCCGATACCCCTGGATCAGGTTCTCGCCATCGCCGGTCTTCACCACGTCGTTCAGAGCCCGCGCCCGGGCGACGAGGTCGGTCAGGTCGTCGGTCCGGTCCCCGGTCAGGCAGGCATCGATTACGTCGTGCCGGATACCTTCGTCGCGAAGGTGAACCTTCAGGCGGTCGTGGATGAAGGAAAGGAGATCTTCATGGCTCTGCTTGAAGCCGCTTTTGTTCAAAAAGCCTGTCAGCATGACACCGGCAGGTTCCATCAGCTTCATGAGCGACGCTTTGATCTTGTTATCCAGAACCACCCGAATGACCCCCAGCGCCGCCCGCCGCAGCGCATAAGGATCTTTGCTCCCCGTCGGCTTCTCGTCGATCGCCCAGAAGCCCACCAGCGTATCGAGCTTGTCCGCCATCGCTACCGCCACGCTGACCGGCGCGGTCGGGACTTCGTCGGACGGACCCAGCGGCGCGTAATGCGCGGACGCCGCCGCCGCGACCTCTGCCGGCTCACCCGCCGCCTCGGCGTAGTAGCGGCCCATCACGCCCTGCAGCTCGGGAAACTCATAGACCATCTCGGAGGCCAGATCGGCCTTCGCCAGACGCGCCGCGCGTTCCGCCAGATCCGGGTCCGCGCCGACTGCGGGGGCAATGTCCCGCGCCAGTGCCGCGATCCGCTCGATCCGGTCCCGCTGTGAGCCCAACTTCGCGTGGAAGGTGACGTTCGACAGCGCGTCGAGCCAGTGGTCCATCCCCGCCTTGGCCACGCGCAGATCGTTCTCCCAGAAGAACTTCGCGTCGGCCAGACGGGCCGACAGGACGCGCCCGTTTCCGGCGAGGATCGTGGCGCCGTGATCGGCGGTCTCGCGATTGGCGACGGTCACGAAATGGGTGATGCGGCCGGATTTATCACGCGCGGAAAAGAACTTCTGATGTTCCCGCATCGACGTCTGCAGTACCTCGGGCGGCAGGTCGAGATACTCCTCCGCGATCCGCCCCATCAGCACGACCGGCCATTCCACAAGCCCCGCCACCTCGGCAAGAAGCCCCTCATCCGGCACGATCTCGAGGCCCGCTGCAAATCCCTGATTGGCCGCGTCCTGCCGGATCGCCTCGGCACGCTCCTCGGACGCCAGAATAACTTTTGCGCGTTTCAGCTTCGCCTCGTAATCGTCGAAGGACGTCACGCGGATCCGGCCGGGCGACATGAATCGGTGGCCTTCGGTGGTGTCGCAGGCCGCGATACCATCGACCGTCAGCGGCACGATCTCGGCCCCATCCTCACGCACGAGGATGCACAGGATGCTGCGCAGCGGACGGACCCAGCGCAGAGACCCATCCCCCCAGCGCATCGATTTGGGCCAAGGGAATTCGCGGATCGTCCGCTCCAGAACCTCGGCCACGATCTGCGGCGCCGGACGGCCCGGATGGGTGATCCGCGCCAACAGGAACGTCCCCTTCTTCTCCTCGACCTGCCCTAGCTGTTCCAGCGTCAGCCCCGTCGAGCGCAGGAAGCCTTCGACCGCTTTCTGCGGAGCATCGACGCGCGGGCCACGGCGCTCCTCCGTGGTGGTCGGGCTTTCGTCGGTCAGCCCCTCCAGCGCCAAAGTCAGGCGGCGCGGCGTGCAGTGGGCGATGGCGCCGGAATAGGTCAGCCCGGCCTCGACCAGGCCGTCGGTGACGAGCCGCTTCAGATCGTCGGCCGCACGCCGCTGCATACGCGCGGGGATTTCCTCGGAGAAGAGTTCGATCAGCAGGTCGGACATTCAGATTTGTCCCTCGATCAGGGGTTCATAGGTGTCGCGGTCGGGACAGGTGTCACCCACGGGCGTGCCGTCATAGGCGCGCGCGCCACAATCGTTGAGCTGGTGCCACGCCCAGCCGCGCCCGTCGGCGGTCAGCGCCACGATTCGGTCGACGCCGTAGCCGGCATTCGGATAGGCGGTCAACGCACGCGCCTCACCCGAAGCGAGCAGCTCGCCGATACGATCCGCGTCGAAGCAGCCGAACCAGCCCGGCGCGATGGTCGGGGCGGCATCGAGCCGCGTCTCGACCGGAATTTCGGTGCCCAGCGCCGCGACGTCCAGTTCGTGCCGGAAACAGGCGCGAAACCCGAGCGGCGAGGAACTGGACGCGATCGCCTCGACCTCGCGGGCGGGCAGGGTGGTCAGCGATCCGTCCGGCGCGGCCAGCGTCAGGGTCACAGGCCCGTCGACCGGCGCGTAATAGCCGCGCGTTTGTGCATACCACAGGCCGCCGCCCATCAGGATCGCGGTGACGAGGATCAGGATCACGGCGATCCGGCCGCCCCTGTTGCGCCCCTTCGTCACGCGGCCCCCTCCGACCAGCCGCCGGGCGGCGTGCGCACGAACGCATCGGCGCAGGCCTTCGCGAGCGTCCGAACCCGGCCGATATAGGCTTGCCGCTCGGTGACGGAAATCACCCCGCGAGCGTCGAGAAGGTTGAAGATGTGGCTGGCCTTGATGCACTGATCGTAGGCCGGCTGGGCCATGACGATACGGCGGCCGGTCTTGGGGTCGATCTCGGGCTGTGACAGAATGGCGTGGCAATGCGCCTCCGCCTCCTGGAAATGGCGGCTCAGGACCTCCGTGTCGGCCACATCGAAGTTCCAGCGGGCATATTGCGCCTCCGCCTCCCGGAACACGTCGCCATAGGTCAGCGGGATCGGCGCATCAGGCGCGTTGAACGGCATCTCGTTGCCGTCGTCGCAACCAAGGACATACATCGCCAGCCGCTCCAGCCCATAGGTCAGCTCTCCCGAGACGGGATGACAATCGTGGCCGCCGACCTGCTGGAAATAGGTGAACTGGCTGACCTCCATCCCGTCGCACCAGACCTCCCAGCCCAGACCCCACGCGCCGAGCGTCGGGCTCTCCCAATCGTCCTCGACGAAGCGGATGTCGTGAAGGTCCATGTCGATGCCGATCGCCGCGAGCGAGCCGAGATACAGCTCCTGAAGGTCGGGCGGCGACGGTTTGATGATCACCTGATACTGGTAGTAATGCTGCCAACGGTTCGGGCTGTCGCCATAGCGGCCATCGGTGGGCCGGCGGGACGGCTGGACATAGGCGGCCGACCACGGAACGGGGCCCAGCGCGCGCAACGTCGTGGCCGGATGGAACGTGCCGGCGCCGACCTCCATGTCGTACGGTTGCAGCATCGCGCAGCCTTGCGCGGCCCAATACGCCTGAAGCCGCAGGATGACCTCCTGAAAGCTGCGCGGCGCATCCGCACGCGGATTATCCTGTCTGTTCATCCGGGTCTCCCTCGCGCGGTCGGCACCGCGTCTATGCGGCAACAGATAGGCCGTCAACGCGCCCGCCGCGGCGGCTTTGCCCGATCGGGGCTCTTTCCTTGACCCGTGGTATGGGAAAGGAGGGCTCGGTCCTTCGAATCTTCCCGGGTTTCATCATGCGTCTGTCCCTGTTTCTGCCGGTATGCCTCCTGATGCTGATCGTCGCGCTGGCGGGGCCGGGGCGCGCGCAACAGAACGTCTACGTCCAGATCGAGGCGCATCCGGACCGCGCCACCGCAGAAGAGCGTGCGGAGCGCTATGACAACCGTGTGGATCCGGTCAACGGCTTCACCCTCGGCGCCGGGTGGTATGCCATCGCCCTCGGCCCCTACGAGGTGGAGCAGGCGCGGGCGGAGCTGCAACGGCTGACCGCCGAGGGCCTGATCCCGGGCGACAGCTACCTGACCGAAGGCGACACCTACCGCGAGCGGTTCTGGCCCACCGGCGCGCGATCGGAGGGAGAGACGGCCACCGACGATCCGGCCGCCCAGCCGGAGGAAACCCGGGAGGAGGCGCTGCGTTCGGAACGGTCGCTGACGCGTGCGGACCGGATGGACATCCAGCGCGCCCTGCAATGGTTCGGCCATTACGAAGGTGCCATCGACGGCGTCTTCGGCAGTGGAACCCGCGACGCCATGGCCGGGTGGCAGCGCCGGATCGGCGCGGCGCCGAGCGGTATCCTGACGACGCGGCAGCGTGCGAAGCTTCTGTCCGACCGGGCGGAGGCGCAGGCGGCGCTGGGCCTGCGGCCGATCACGGTGGGCGAGGCGGGGATCGCGCTGACGGCGCCGATGGGACTGGTCGCGTTCGACCGGATCGAGGCTCCGTTCGTCCACTACGCGCCGGCAGACGGCAGCGGTATCCGCCTGTCTTTGATCTCCCAGGCCGGGGATGCGCGGAAACTGGCGGGCCTCTACGAGGTGCTGCAGACGCTCGAAGCGATCCCACCCGAAGGCGACCGTGCGCGGGAGCGGGACACGTTCCGCATCACCGGCCTCGCCCCCGACCGCACGACGCAGGCCTTCGCCCGCCTGACGGATGGGCATATCGTCGGCTACATCCTCAGCTGGCCGGAGCGGCAGGACCCGCTCGCCTCCGCCGCTCTGGCAGAGATGGAGCGTACCTTGGCCTCGGTCGGTGCGCCGCTGCCGTCGGATGCCGGGCTCGATCCTGCCGAACAGAGCGTCGACATGGTTTCCGGGCTGGAGGTTCGCAAACCACAACGCTCCGGGTCGGGCTTCTACGCCGATGCCGCGGGTGCGGTGGTGACGGCGTCGGCGAATGTCGCCGGCTGCGGGCGGATCACCATCGACGGCCGTCACGATGCAAGCGTTACGGCCGAGGCGGACGGCATCGCAATCTTGCGGCCGGGCGCGGCGCTGGCTCCGTCGCAGGTCGCCGCGCTGGCCCCCGCCGTGCCGCGCCTGCGCAGCCGCCTCGCCGTCGGCGGCTTCCCCTACGGTGGCCTTCTGAGCGATGCGGCGTTGACCTTTGGGACGCTGGCGGATGTGCGCGGACTTCGCGACGAGGACGTGCTCCGTCTGCAGCTTTCCGCGCAGCCGGGCGATGTCGGCGGGCCCGTCCTCGACGATGCGGGGCGCGTGGTCGGAATGCTGCTGCCTGCGCAGAACGGGGATGACCGCATCCTGCCCGACGACGTCGCCTTTGCCGCCAAACCGGAGGATTTGCGCGCCGTTCTCGCGACCGCGGGCGTGGAGGAGACGGCTGCCGCAGGCGATGCCGCGCTCAGCCCTGAAGAGCTGGCGGCGCAGGCGGCGGCGATCACGGTTCTGATAGGCTGCTGGAACTAGCCGTCAGATCTGCCAGAACCGCCGGGTGAACAGGACATAGACCGCCATCAGCTCCAGCCGCCCGATCAGCATCGCCGCCGCCAGAAGCCACTTGGCCGTGGCGTTGAGCCCCGCGAAGTTGCCCGACGGCCCGATCCGGTCGCCGAGACCCGGCCCGATATTGGCGATCGCCGTCGCCGCGCCCGAGACGGCGGTGACGAGGTCCAGCCCGGTCATCGCCAGAAGCACCGAAAAGATACCCAGCGTCACCACGAACAGAACGAAGAACGCCATCACCGACGACATCACGTCGTCCGTCACGACCCGTCCCTGATAGCGGGGCCGGAACACACCGTGCGGCGAATGGATACGGCGTATCTGCGCCTTCATCGCCGTGAACAGAAGCTGGTACCGGAAGACCTTGACCGAACACGACGTCGAGCCTGAGCAGCCTCCGATCAGCCCGGTGAAAAAGAAGATGGCGACGATGAAGCCGCCCCAAGCCATGTAGTCGACGCTGGCATACCCCGTCCCGGTCAGGATCGACGCGATGTTGAACAGCGCTTCCCGAATTGCGGGTTCCGGCGCGAAATCGTCGACGATCATCAGCGTCACCGCCACCGTCGCCACCAGCGTCGCGGCGATGCCGAAGAAGGCCCGCACCTGGCTGTCGGTGAACAGCGGCCGGGCCTCGCCGTTGACCAGCCGGATGTAGAGCACGAAGGGCAGGGCGGCGAGGCACATGAAGCACGTCGCGATATATTCGATCACCCCCTGATAGACCCCGAAGCTCGCGTCGTAATTCGCGAAACCGCCGGTGGACATCGTGGTCATCGCGTGAACGGTCGCGTCGAATGCTTCCATTCCGGCCGCGCTGTAGGCCAATCCGCAGGCGAAGGTCAGGCCGACATAGATGATCGAGATCTTCGACGCGATCTCCGCCGCCCGGGGCAGGACCTTGCCACCCACGTCGAACGCCTCGGACCGGAACATCTGCATGCCGCCCACGCGCAGTTCGGGCAGGAAGACCATCGCCATGACGATGACCCCGATCCCGCCGAACCATTGCAGCATCCCGCGCCACAGCAGGATCCCCTCGGGCAGGAAATCAAGCCCCGAGATGACGGTGGAGCCGGTCGTCGTCAGACCCGACATCGCCTCGAAGAAGGCGTCGGTATAGCTCAACTGCGTGGTGCCGAGCACGAAGGGCAGGGCCCCGAAAATCGGCAAGGCCAGCCAGACGCTGGTGGTCAGAAGGAACGTCTGCTGCAGGCTCAGCCGGTCGCGCACCCCGTTGGAGCAGGCGAGCGCGAGGCACATGCCGACCAGCCCCGTCAGCAGCCCGGTCTCGAGGAAAGTCGGCCATTCGCCGTTCCCCGCGATGATATCCGCCGCCAGCGGCAGGGCCATGGCCACGCCGAGCACGATCAGCAACAGGCCGATCACGTATCCGACGGGGCGCACGTCCAGCATCGCGCCGGTTTCGGCCGTGGCGCAGGCGGCGTCAAGCACCTGCGCGCCTCAGGCCCCGCGGCGCTCCGACTGCGACACCAGAAGGCCGCAGGCGATCAGCGCGAGCGCCGCATAGAAGCGTCCCGGCAGCGCCTCGCCCAGAACCAGCGCGCCGAAGGCCATGGACCAGACCGGCACCTGATAATTCACCAGCGTCATGAAGGACGGCCCGGCCGAGCGGATCACCTGCACCCGCAGGAGCGCCGCGAAGGCCGTCGGAAGAAGGCCGAGAAACACGATCGCGCCCATCACCCCCGGCGCAGCCGCTCCCGGCACCCCCTCGAATGCCAGCATGGCGGGCACGAGCACGACGGAGCCCACCCCGAGCGTCGCCGCCGACAGCCACATCCCGTCGATGGGCGGGCAGAGCCGCGTCAGGATCGAGCCGAGGGCGTAGCACACCGTCGCCCCGAGACAGGCAAGCCGCCCGAGCGCCACGAGGTCGCCCGAGCCGGCCGCTCCGATCCCCGGCCCGATCAGGACCATCGCCCCCGCAAGGCCCAGCGCGAACCCGCCGGCCCGCCGCCAGGTCAGCCGGTCGCCCGGCACGAACACATGCGCCAGCGGCAGCACGAAGAGCGGCAGCACCGCCATGCTGAGCCCGGCAAAGGCCGAGGGCACATATTGCTGTCCCCACGACAACAGCAGAAACGGCATGGCCGTCGTCAGGAGCCCGATCACGAGGACATAGCCGGCCAGCGCCGCGCTCATCGCCGGGAGCGGCCGCCGCATCGCCGCGACCAGCACCAGAAGCGCCACCGCCCCCAGCGCCGTCCGCGCCGCCGCCACCGTCACCGGCCCGTAGCCGCGCAGCGCGATCGCCACCACCATGAACGTTCCGCCCCAGATCAGGCCGAGCGCGACGATCGAGGCGTAGTTTCCCGAGGTGGGACGGGAAACGGGGGGCTGGAAGGTCGTGGCCATACGGGCGCAGCTAGCGTGCGGCCACGGGAACGGAAAGGGCGCGGCCATTCGCGGCCGCGCCCCCGTGTCGCAGATACCGGACCGGGTCCGGAGACGGTGTCGCCGACTGGCTCAGTTCCGCGCCTTGTCGACCATCTTGCCCTCGGAGATCCACGGCATCATGTCGCGCAGCTTCTCGCCCGTCTCCTCGATCTGGTGCGCATCGTTGATCCGGCGGGTCCCCTTGAAGAAGGGCTGGCCCACGGCGTTCTCGGTCATGAAGTCCCGCACGAACTTGCCGGTCTGGATGTCCGTCAGGATCGCCTTCATCCGCGCCTTGGTCTCGTCATAGGGCAGGACGCGCGGGCCGCTGACATATTCGCCGTATTCGGCGGTGTTCGAAATCGAGTAGTTCATGTTGGCGATACCGCCCTCGTAGATCAGGTCCACGATGAGCTTCACCTCGTGCAGGCACTCGAAATACGCCATCTCGGGGGCATAGCCCGCCTCGACCAGCGTCTCGAATCCCATCCGGATCAACTCGACCAGACCGCCGCACAGGACCGCCTGCTCGCCGAACAGGTCGGTCTCGCATTCCTCGCGGAAATTGGTCTCGATGATGCCCGAGCGCCCGCCACCGATGGCCGAGCAGTAGGACAGTCCGATCTCCAGCGCACGGCCCGAGGCATCGTTGTCGACGGCCACGAGGCAGGGCACGCCGCCGCCTTTCCGATACTCGCCGCGCACGGTATGGCCGGGGCCCTTGGGCGCCATCATGATGACGTCGACGCCGGGCTTCGGCTCGATCAGACCGAAATGCACGTTCAGGCCGTGGGCGAAGGCGATGGCGGCACCGTCCTTCAGGTGGGCGTGAATGTGGTCGCGGTAGGTCTTGGCCTGCAATTCGTCGGGCATGGTGAACATGATGAGGTCGCACCAGGCTGCGGCCTCCTCGATCCCCATGACCTGCAATCCCTCGGCTTCGGCCTTGGCGCGGCTGGGCGACCCCTCGCGCAGGGCGACGGCAACGTTCTTGGCCCCCGAGTCCCGCAGGTTCAGCGCATGGGCGTGGCCCTGACTGCCATAGCCCAGGATCGCGACCTTCATGTCCTTGATCAGGTTCACGTCGCAGTCACGGTCGTAATAGACGCGCATGGGATGTTCCTCTCGTTCCCTCATTCGTTCTGCGAAGTGCATACGGGTCACAAAACGGGAATACGAGAAGCGATCGCGCTCGAACTCCTCGCTGGTGCGGCATAGACATTCGCCAATCTGGCCAAAGGTGAAAAAATCATGCTCTACGACACCGACCGCCGGATCCTGCGCCGCTGGCAGGGCGATCCCGACCTCGCGCCTTCCGATCTCGCCGCCGCGCTCGATCTTCCCGCCGCGACCGTCACCCGCCGGATCGAGCGTCTGCGCGAGGCTGGCATCCTGCGCGGCGTCCACGCGGTGATCGACTGGGCCGCGCTGGGCTATGCGGTGCAGGTCTCCTTGCGCATCCAGCTCGACAAATCCGCGCCGCGCGCCTTCGACGCCTTCGCGGCCGCCGCGCGCGAGATCCCGGAAGTGACCGAGATCCAGACCTTCCTCGGCCGCGTCGACCTCCGCCTCGACGTGATCGCGCGCGACATGGCGCATTGGCAGGCGCTCTACCGCGACCGGATCCTGACCTTGCCGCATATCGCCGAGATCGAGGCGCTGATGCACGTCGCCACGGTCAAGACCGACGCGACGTTGCCAATATGAGGAGCGCAGGATGAGCGTTGCCTTCGACGACACCGACCGCGCCATCCTGCGGGTGGTCCAGACCAACGCCACCCTGTCGGCCGGTGCCGTCGGACGCGCCGTGGGCCTCAGTCAGCCCGCGACCTGGCGCCGCCTGCGCCGGTTGCGGGAGGCGGGCGTCCTGCGCGGGCGCGAACTGGTGTTCGACCTGGAGAAACTGGGCTTCGGCGTTACCGTCTTTCTCGGCGTCAAGCTCGCCACGAAGGGCCGCGTCAGCCTCGACGATTTCGAGCGCGCCGTCTCCGCCATCCCGGAGGTGCGCCGCGTGGAGCATGTGCTGGGCCGCTACGATTACCGCCTGCGCGTGACCGCGCGCGATCTCGCCGATTTCGAACGTGTGCTGCGTCGGCGGATCATGGCCCTGCCGGGCGTGGGCGAGATCGAGTCGAACGTCCTGCTCAGCGAGGAGCGTCGTCCGGGCCCGCTTTGACCGGCGCGGCGCCGAGGCCCAGCCGCATCGCCGCACGTCGCAGCGGCGGAATGTCGTGCAACGCCGCGATGCCCGCCGCCCGCAGCGCCTGAATCGGGACGATCCCGGCAATCGACGTCCGGTTGAGCAGGTCAATCCCCGCCACCCGCATCGTCACGTCGCCACGCCGGGCCCGCGCATAACCATCCAGCATCTCGTCGCTGCCCAACGGATACCGCGCCGCCAGATCGCGCAACGCCGCGACATCCTTGAGCGACGTGTTCAGGCCCTGCGCCCCGATCGGCGGCATCCCATGCGCCGCCTCTCCGATCAATGCGAGCCTGCGCGCCGTGAAGCGCTCCGCCAGAACCGACGTGATGGGCCAGGCCCCGCGCGGCGACACCACGTCCAATGGCCCCATCACGCCCGCGGATCTCTCGTTGGCCTCCTCCGCAAAGGCCGCATCGTCGAGCGCCATGCGCCGCGTCTGCTCCGCAGCCGTATCCATCCACACCACCGAGGATCGATGCTGTCCGTCCCGGTCGGGCAGGGGGACCAGCGTGAACGGCCCGCCCGTGCGGTGGATTTCGGTCGAGACATCGTCGTGCGGCATCTCATGCGCCACCGCGAACACGATCGCCGTCTGCCCGTAATCCGCCCGATGCACCCCGATCCCGGCCATTTCGCGCAGGGGGCTGTTCCGCCCGTCGCAGGCCACGACAAGCTTCGCCGCGAGCCGCTCGCCATCGTCCAGCGTCACCCGCGCGCCTGAGTCGCGCACGAACAGGCTGGCGACCGACGCGCCGAACTTCGTCTCGACCTCGGGCAAGGCCGCGACCCGCTCCAGCAGTGCGCGGCGCAACGCCCAGTTCGCGACGTTCCACCCGAACGGTGCGTCCGAGACGTCGCGCGCCTTGAAATCCCGCGTCAGGTGGCTTGTCCCGGAGGCTTCCACCATCCGCATCGTCCACAAGGCCGTCGCATCCGCCTCGATCGCCCCCCACGCCTCCGCCTGGACCAGAAGGTCCCGCGCCGGTTGCAGCAGGGCCGTCGTCCGGAGATCCGCCCCCGGCGCGTTCTCGCCCGTCACCGGCGTCACCGGATCCACGAGGATGACGCGGTGCCCGGCCGAACCAAAAGCGCAGGCGGCGGCGAGCCCCGCGGGGCCCGCGCCCGCGATCACGATGTCGGTCTTTATGGCGTCGGTCATGCCCCAGACCTAGGCCGAAGGCGCATCACGATCCAGCCGTCCCGATGCCGCACAGGAATTCGGTGAGGTCCGGCGCGTGGTGGTGAACATGCGCCCCCGGCGCCCGTCGTGGCGCGACATGAATCGTGGCGAGCCCCATGTCATGCGGGACCAACAGGTTACGTGGCGTGTCCTCGAACATCGCCGTCCGCTCCGGCCGCAGCCCGTCGGTCGCGAAAACCCGTTCATATGCCGCCCGCTCCGGCTTCGGGATGTGACCGGCATGTTCGATGCCATGGATTTCGTCCCAAAGCCCTTCCAAACCGCGCGCCGCGAGCACCGCACGCGCATAAGGGGCCGTGCCGTTCGTATAGATGACCTTGCGGCCCGGCAGCGCGGAAATCGCGGCGGCAAGGCCCGGATCCGGCGCAAGAACGGAGAAATCGACGTCGTGTACATCCGCGAGGAACGGTCCCGGATCCTCGCCGTGTTCGCGCATCAGCCCCGCAAGGGTCGTCCCGTGATCGTGCCACCACCGCGCGCGCAACCGATCGGCCTCCTCGACCGACACATCGAGCTTGCGCACGATCCATTTGACCATCCGCGCCTCGATCTGCGGAAACAGGGGCGTCGTTGGCGGGTAAAGCGTCTCGTCCAGATCGAAGACCCAGGTTTCGATGCGCGCGAAGGGCATGGCGGTTCCGTCCAGTCGAAGCGTCGCCTGTGTCGCGATGCGGGGGCAGGGCGTCAAGCCGTGGCATTGGGCCCCGCAGCCCCTCATGGCGACGGATCGGCCGCGACGAAATGAGGACGGCCGCACATTCTTGCCTGCGCCGTTCCCGACTGCGCCTGCTTGGCCGCGTGTTGAATGCAGCAACCGGGCTCGCTACCGTGCAATGTCGCCGCTAAAGGAGGATCGATGGCCCAGAAGGACGCACATGCGCTGATCCTCGACGCGATCGACATGGGGGCCTTCCGGCCCGGTGACCGGCTGGTGGAAAGCGAACTGGCCGACCGCTTCGGCGTCTCGCGCACACCGGTTCGCGAGGCGTTGCAGCGGCTTGAGACGCAGGGCGTCCTGACGCGCGATGGCCGCTCCCTGATGGTGGCGGCGCTGGATCACGACCAGATGGCCGAACTCTATGCCGTCCGCACGGAACTCGAGGCTCTCGCGGCAAGGCTCGCCGCCCGGCATGCCGCGCGTGAGGAGATTTCGGTCCTGCGGCAGATGGTCGAGGAGGATCATGCCCTTCTGAGCGATGCCACCGCACTCGCCCGCGCGAACCGGCGCTTCCACGGCCAGATCCACCTCGCATCGCACAACCGCTATCTCGTGCAGCAACTCGGAATGGTGCGGCGATCCATGGCTCTCATGGCGACGACCTCGCTTGCCGTGGCAGGGCGCGGCGCGGCAGCTCTCGAGGAGCATCGCGAGATCGTGGAGGCAATCGCGCGGCGCGACGGCGAAGCGGCGGCTGATGCCCTGCGCGCTCATCTGAGCCTCGCCTTCGAGACCCGCCTGCGTGAGGAGGCGCGAAGCCTCTGATCCTCCGCCCCGTCGGGCAATCGTCAGGCAGGGTGCGAGGACCGCAGCGAGGGATTGTCGTCGGCCGCAGCCAGCAGCTTTTCCAGCGACGAAATTCCCGCCCCGTCCGTTCCACCGAACGCACCGTGCGTCGTCTTGTCCCAGTGAAACGGCCGCGCCACCAACTCCAGCAAGGCCTTCAGGACCGCGAGCGTGGCCAAGGGGAAGTAAAGCTCCAGCGTCGGGATCCAGCGCCGCAACCGCCGGTGGTGGGCCGCGGAGCATCCGATCGCCGTCACCGTCATCGAGATTGCGGTCGCGCTCAGGACAAGGACGCCCAGCCACATCGGTCCGCGACCCGGCAGCCAATCGAGAATCGGATGATGGATGCCGAACGGAATGATGGCCATCGACCACAGGACCGGGATGAGCAGCGGGCTCAGGACGGAGCCGAGGAAGAGGAGATGGAAGCCGAAGAACCGCCGCGTTCCCAGGTCGCGCCACAGCCGTATGGGCCTGCGGGAATGCACGGCCCACGTCATGATATAGCCCTTCACCCAGCGGGACCGCTGCTTGATCCACGCACCGGGGGACGCATTCGCCTCCTCCAGCGTCGTCGTCTCGATGATTTCGGTGCGGTAGCCGCGACGCGCAAGGCGCACGCCCAGATCGGCATCCTCGGTGACGTTGTGGGCGTCCCAGCCTCCGACCTCCTCCAGCGCTTCCCGCCGGAAAAACAGTGTCGTGCCACCCAAAGGCACGACCAGCCCGAGCCGCGCGATACCCGGCAGAACCAGCCGGAACCAGTTTGCGTATTCGATGGTGAAGCAGCGCGACATCCAGTTTCGCGTCGGGTTGTAGTAATCGAGCCGCCCCTGCAGGCAGACAACGTCCTCGGGGGCGGTCTGGAACCGGCGGGTCACCGCGAGGATCTGGTCGGGCGCGGGAGCGTCCTCGGCGTCGTAGATGCCCACAATCGCGCCGCGCGTGAAGTTCAACGCATAGTTCATCGCCCGTGGCTTCGTCCGGGGTTGCCCGTCAGGGACCGGAATCACCCGCATCCAGCGCGGCAGTTCGGACGCGGCGAGCGCATCGAGCGTCTGCGTGTCGTCCTCCTCCACCACGAGACAGATATCGAGCAATTCGCGCGGGTAATCGATGCGCGACAGCCGCTCGGTCAGCGGCCCGGCGATCTCCGGTTCGCGGTGGAGCGGGACGAGGATTGAAACACACGGAAGTTTTCTGTCGACTTCCTCGCTCGGGCGGCCCGAGCGGAATCCGTACGGTCTGCGCCGCATCGCAAGCGCCGCTGCGATGCGCAGACCGAGATTCGCTGCCATGACCAGCAGGCCGACCGCCGTGGCCACGCGCAGCGTCGAGACTGGCCAGAGCAGCGCCGTCGCCGCGATGGCCATCACCAGTAGCGCCAGCGCCGCCGCCCCGGTGCGCGACCGCCACCTGCGACAGGAGATCGCGTCCGGCACCCGCGATTCGGCTTCGCGCGCGAGCGATTGGCCGTGGATTTCATGCAGACGCGCCTCGATCGCCGCATCCGTGACGACGGCGAACAACGCATCGCGGAATTCCGGCGGCAGCGTCTCGCGCAGGTCGTCGATCATCTCGGGCCGCGACGTCGCGATCAGCGGACGCCCCCCGACCCGCCGCCACGGCAATGCGCGATAGGTCATCGCCATCGAGACCGGCATGCGGCGCGCCATCGCGTCGTCGGTCGCCGATCCCCGCGGCGCCGGACCGGCCAGCCCCATGCCGCGCTGCTGCCCCAGCGCCTCGGCCAAGGTGCTCTCCGTCACCATGCCCCGCCGCACGAGGACATCGCCCAGACGCGCCGAAAGTCGCCGTTGCAGGACCAAGGCGCGGGCGAGGTCGGAAGCCGTTATCGCCCCCATCTCCAGCAGAACCTGACCGAGTTTCGGCCGGCGGACATAGGGCCTGCGACGGAAACCGGGCCCCGCCGGCACCTGTGCGGGGGCGGGCGCCGCCTCTGGGGCCTGCACAAGCCGTTTCGGCCGCTTGGGAAAGTCGAGAACGCGGGACGGGTCCGCACGGTCCGGCAGAACCGGACGGCGGGGGCGGACGGGTTCGGCCGGCACGGCATTCGATCGGGAGGGAATAGAAGCCATGGCCGTTCTCGCTTTGCGGACGGCCAGACGATTGCCTGACGTTTATTAACAGAGGGTTAACGCCCTGACCGCTGCGCCATGGCTGTGGCAAATTCGTTAAAGAGATACGCGCTGTCCTGCGGTCCCGGGCTCGCCTCCGGATGGTACTGTACCGAAAAGACCGGCCGTCCCGAAAGGCGGATGCCGCAATTCGACCCGTCGAACAGCGAGACATGCGTCTCCTCCACGCCGGCCGGCAATGTCTGCGCATCGACGGTGAACCCGTGGTTCATCGACGTGATCTCGACCTTGCCGTCGCGATGCCGCTTGACCGGATGATTCGCCCCGTGATGGCCGTGGTTCATCTTCACCGTCCGCGCACCCAGCGCCATGGCGAGCATCTGGTGCCCGAGGCAGATCCCGAAGACCGGCAGGCCCGAATCCACGACCTCCCGGATGGCGGGCACGGCATATTCGCCCGTTGCCGCCGGATCGCCCGGCCCGTTCGACAGGAACAGCCCGTCCGGGTTCAACGCCAGCACGTCTTCCGCCGTCGCCGTGGCGGGCAAAACCGTCACGTCGCAGCCCGTCGAGGCGAGCGACCGCAGGATGTTGCGCTTGGCACCGTAATCGATGGCGACGACCTTGTGACGCGACTCGCCAAGGATGCCGTACCCGGTAGGCCAGGCCCATTTCGTCTGATCCCAGCGATAGGACTGCGCGCATGTCACGTCGCGCGCGAGGTCCATGCCCGTCAGCCCGCGGAACGCACGTGCCTGCGCAACCAGCGCCTCGATGTCGAAATTCCCCTCCGGATCGTAGGACAACGCGACATGCGGCGCCCCCTGCTGGCGGATCGCGCGCGTCAGGCGTCGCGTATCGACCCCGCCCATGCCGATCCGTCCGCGCGAGGCGAGCCACGTCTCCAGCGCCTGCGCCGCGCGCCAGTTCGACGGCTCCGTCGGGTCCCACTTCACGATCATGCCGGCGGCGACCGGATCGGCACTTTCGTCGTCGTCGGGGGTGACGCCGGTATTGCCGATATGCGGGAAAGTGAAGGTGACGATCTGCGCCGCATAGGACGGATCGGTCATGATCTCCTGATACCCGGTCATCGCCGTGTTGAAGCACAGTTCCGCCACCGCGGTTCCGGTGGCGCCGAAGCCGCGGCCCATGAATATGGTCCCGTCGGCGAGGGCGAGGCAGGCGGTCGGTTTCACGGGCATGGGGGCCTCCGGGCGCAGGGTTCGGGGCAAAGTCACGGGCTTCTAGGGAGGTGGCGCGGGCCCGTCAATGATCGACCCGCGCGGTTGGCCGCACGATCGGGCCGGTGCGGAACCGTTTGCCCGGCGGACGCGGTTGCCCTATAGCCCCCGCCTCAGGAAACGGACGGGACGGACCAGATGGATCTGCGGGACCGATTGAGCACGCGCCTCAAGGAGGCGATGCGCGACAAGGACCAGAAGCGTGTCGGCACGCTGCGCCTCATCAACGCGGCGATCAAGGACCAGGATATCGCGCTGCGCACCGAGGGCCGCACCGTCGGCGACGCCGAGGCGGCCGCGATCATGGCGAAGATGGTCAAGCAGCGGCAGGAGAGCGCGCGCGCCTACGAGGAGGGCGGCCGGCTCGAACTGGCGGAGGAGGAGATGGCGGAAATCGGCATCATCGAGGAATTCCTGCCCCGCAAGCTGTCGGACACGGAAGTCGACGCCGCCGTCGATGACGCCATCTCTCGAACGGGCGCGACCTCGGTGCGCGATATGGGCCGCGTGATGGGCGAGCTGAAGACGAAGTATCCCGGCCGGATCGACTTCGGCGCGGTCGGCCCGATGGTGAAGGCCCGGCTCGCCTGATCGCGCGCCCGTGACGCGCGTGCCCGCTGCGCTTTGGGTGCTTGAACGGGCGCGCAGGGGCGGGCATCTGTGTGTCTGGATGGAGGTGGGCGCATGGCTCTGGCCGCACGGCAGCAAGTGACCTATTGGGGCGTGGCGGCGGCGCTGTTTCTCGTCGTGCTCTGGTATCTCGGCCACGTTCTGCTGCCGTTTCTCGTGGGCGGCGCGATCGCCTACATCCTCGATCCGCTCGCCGACCGGCTGGAGCGGATCGGCATGCCGCGCGTGGCCGCCACGGCGATCATCACGATCCTCGGGGTCGCGCTCCTGCTTCTGGCCATCGGGTTCCTGATCCCGATGCTGGTGAAGCAGATCAACGCGCTGGTGGCGGCGGCGCCGGATTACTTCTTCTCGCTGCGCAGCTGGCTTGTCGTGCGCTTTCCCGCCGCGGTCGGCGAGGGGGGCATCGTGCAGACCGGTCTCGCCGATCTGGGCGAGGCGATCCGCGCGCGGGGCGGGTCGCTCGCGCAAGGCCTCGTGGCGGGGGTGTTCGGCGTGGTCAACGCGCTAGTCTTCATCGTCGTGGTGCCGGTCGTGGCATTCTACATGCTCCTTGGATGGGACCGGATGGTCGCACGCATCGACGACTTGCTGCCGCGCGACCATGCCGACACGATCCGCCGCCTCGCCTCCGAGATCGACACCACGCTGGCCAGCTTCGTGCGCGGGCAGCTGACGGTCTGTCTGATCCTCGGCACGTTCTACTCGGTCGGGCTGATGCTCGTGGGGCTTCAGTTCGGGCTCGTGGTCGGGGCGGTGGCCGGGCTCATCACTTTCATTCCCTATGTCGGCGCCCTGGTGGGCGGAACGCTCGCGATCGGGCTGTCGCTGTTCCAGTTCTGGGGTTCGGGGATCGAATCGACCGACTGGACCTCCATCGCCCTCGTCGCCGCGATCTTCGCGGCGGGGCAGTTTCTGGAGGGCAACGTGCTGACCCCCAAGCTCGTGGGCGACAGCGTCGGGCTCCATCCGGTCTGGCTTCTCTTCGCGCTCTCGGCATTCGGCACGATTTACGGCTTTCTGGGCATGCTCGTGGCCGTGCCCGTGGCCGCCGCCCTCGGCGTGGTCGCGCGGTTTCTCGTGGCGGAATACAAGGCGAGCCTGCTCTACAAGGGCACCGATCCGCCACCGGATGCGCGTCTGGGCGCCGAGCCGCTCACCGCGCCCACCGACGCCGCCGCCGAGTAGCCGATGCCGCAGCTTTCCATTTCCCTGCCCCGGCTCGATGCGAGGGGGCGCGAGGACTTCATGATCTCGGGCTCGAACGCGACGGCGGTCGGACTGCTCGACGCGTTTCCCGACTGGCCCGGCGGGCGCCTTGCGCTGGTCGGGCCGGAGGCGTCGGGCAAGTCGCATCTCACCGCCATGTGGGCGGGCGAGACGGGCGCGCGGGTCGTGGCCGCCCGCGACCTGCGCGCCGCCGACGCGCCCATGCTGGCCGAGGCACCGGTCGCGGTCGAGGATGTCGATGGCGGCACGCTCGACGAGGAGGCGCTGTTCCACCTGTGGAATGCCTGTGCGACGGCGGGGAACGGCCTGCTCCTCACGGGGCGGGCGGCGCCGTCGGACTGGCCGGTCCGGCTGCCCGACCTGCGCAGCCGTCTCTCGTCGCTGACGCCTGCGCGGATCGACGACCCGGACGATGCGCTTCTGTCGGTCGTGCTGCTCAAGCTCTTCGCCGACCGGCAGCTTTCGGTGAAGCCGGCGCTGATCGGATACCTCCTGCCGCGAATGGAACGGAGCGCCGCCGCCGCCGCCGCTCTCGTCGCGCGGCTTGATGCGGAATCGCTTGCGCGCGGAGAGCCGATCGGCACGGCGCTGGCGCGCGATCTGCTGGATGGCTGACGCAATTACCCATGGGTAATTCTCACAACGCCCTGATTTCGTGGGATTCCATTTTGGGGGTTACCCGCATCATCCCTGCGGGGGGCGCTTCTGGACACCTGCGCGCACTGCGCCTAGCGTGTCATCTCCCCGACACAGATGCCCGGTAGTCCGCCCGCCATGACCGAACCCGTCCCCGCCGTCGACTTCCTGCACGCCCCGCTGCCCGAGCCCGTCGCGCTCGACGAGGAGCGGATGTACAGTCCCAAGCGGTTCTTCAACCGGGAGCGGAGCTGGCTTTCCTTCAATTCGCGCGTGCTGGAGGAGGCGGAGAACCCGCGTGTGCCGCTGCTGGAGCGGCTGCGCTTCCTGTCGATCTCAGCAGCCAATCTCGATGAGTTCTATACCGTCCGTGTCGCCGGTCTGCGGGAGCTGGCGCGGGCGGGCCACCGGACGCCGGCCGCCGACGGTCGCACGCCCGCCGAACAGCTCGTGATGATCGACGCCGATTCCGGGCGCCTGCTGGAGCGGCAGCAATCGGTGTGGAAATCGCTCAAGCCCGAGATGGAGCGGCAGGGGATCTGCCTGCTCAGCCCCGGCGACCTGGACAAGCAGGAGCGTGCCGCCCTGGCGGAGCGGTTCCTCGCGGAAATCTTCCCCATCGTCTCGCCGCTGGCCATCGACCCCGCGCATCCGTTTCCGTTCCTGCCCAACGAGGGCTTTGCCCTGGCCGTGGAGCTGGAGCGTGCGACCGACCGCCGCACGCTGCGCGCGCTCCTGCCGATCCCCGCGCAGGTGCCGCGTTTCCTGCGGCTGGCCGACGAGGACGGCGAAGCCGGCAAGCGCATCCGCTTCCTGCCCCTCGAATCGCTGCTGCTGATGCAGATCGACGCGCTGTTTCCGGGCTACGCGCTCAAGGGCTCCTGCGCGTTCCGGGTCTTGCGCGACAGCGATCTGGAGGTCGAGGAGGAGGCCGAGGATCTCGTGCGGGAATTCGAGACCGCGCTGAAGCGTCGCCGGCGCGGCGAGATCATCCGCATGAAGATCACCGCCAATGCCCCCGCCGGCCTGCGCCGCATCATCATCGAGGAGATCGGCGTCGACGAGAACGAGGTGATCGAGGTGGACGGCCTCGTGGGGCTTGCCTCGCTCAAGGAACTGGTCACCGACGACCGCAAGGATCTCCTGTGGTCGGCCTTCACGCCGCGCATCCCCGAGCGTGTGCAGGACCACGGAGGCGACATGTTCGCCGCCATCCGCCAGAAAGACATGCTGCTGCATCACCCCTACGAGACGTTCGACATGGTGATCCGCTTCCTGCAGCAGGCCGCCAACGATCCCAACGTCCTCGCCATCAAGCAGACGCTCTACCGCACGTCCGAGAACTCCCCCATCGTCTCCGCGCTCTGCGAGGCGGCCGAGGCGGGCAAGCAGGTGACCGCGCTGGTGGAGCTGAAGGCCCGGTTCGACGAGGCCGCCAATATCCGCCAGTCGCGCAGGCTGGAGCGCGCGGGCGCGCATGTGGTCTACGGCTTCACCCGGCTCAAGACCCACGCCAAGATCTCCACCGTCGTGCGGCGCGAGGGCGAGAAGCTGGTGACCTATACCCATTTCGGCACCGGCAATTACCACCCGATCACGGCGCGCATCTACACCGACCTGTCGCTGTTCACCTGCAACGCGGCGCTCGGGCAGGATGCGACCAAGGTGTTCAACTACATCTCCGGCTATGCGCCGCCCGCCGATCTGCGCGAGCTGGTCATCTCGCCGTCTCAGATGAAGGACCACCTTCTCGCCTCCATCGCGGCCGAGGTGGCGCATGCCAAAGCAGGGCGCCCGGCGGTGATCTGGGCCAAGGTCAATTCCCTGATCGAGCCCGACATGATCGACGCGCTCTATGCGGCCAGTCAGGCGGGCGTGCACATCGACCTGATCGTGCGTGGCATCTGCGGCCTGCGGCCCGGGGTGAGGGGGCTGTCGGAGACGATCCGGGTAAAATCGGTCGTCGGCCGCTTTCTCGAACATTCGCGCATCGTCTGCTTCGGCAACGGCGCGGGCCTGCCGTCGAAGAAGTCGCGCGTCTACATATCCTCGGCCGACTGGATGGGCCGGAACCTCAATCGCCGGGTCGAGACGCTGGTCGAATGCACCAACCCGACGGTGAAGGCGCAGATCGTCAGCCAGATCATGGCCGCCAATTTCGCCGACGTGGCGCAAAGCTGGATCCTCGGGCCCGAGGGCGAATGGACGCGTCCGGATTTCACCGCGCTGGAAAATCCGTTTTCCTGCCATCGCTTCTTCATGGAGAATCCGTCGCTGTCGGGGCGGGGCACGGCGGGGGCGAAGGACGTGCCCGAGCTGACCCACTCGGCGGAGTGAGGGCGGCCCCATACGCCGCAACGGACCTTGCGCCGGGTGATTGACCCTCCGCGCGCCCCCGTGCCAGACCTCGACACAATGGGCCGGGGAGAAACCAAGCATGATCAGTGATGTCGCCGCCGAGCCGGACGATTACGGACCATTCGGCGCACCGCTTTTCGACGGGCCGGAGGCGCGGGCGCTCCGGCGGGTGGGGGTGATCGACGTGGGGTCGAACTCCGTCCGTCTGGTGGTCTTCGACGGGGCGGCGCGGTCGCCCGCCTATTTCTACAACGAGAAAATCCTCTGCGGTCTCGGCGCGGGCATGGCCGAAAGCGGCCTGCTCAACCCGAAGGGACGGGGTCGCGCCATGGCGGCTTTGCGCCGGTTCGCGATCCTCGCGCGGGGGATGGAGGTGAATTCCCTCACCGCCGTCGCCACCGCCGCCGTGCGCGAGGCCGAGGATGGCCCCGCCTTCGAGGCGGAGGTCGAGGCGGAGACGGGGTTGAAGCTGTGGGTCATCGACGGCACGGAGGAGGCGCGCCTTTCGGGGCAGGGCGTGCTTCTGGGCTGGCCCGAGGCCGACGGATTGATGTGCGACATCGGCGGCTCGTCCATGGAACTGGCGGAGCTGTCCGGGGGAAAGGTCGGCGCGACCGTTTCGGGCAAGCTCGGCCCGCTGAAGTTGCAGGGGAGCGGGGGCAAGGGCGCGCGCCGCAAGGAAATCGACGCGGGCGTGGCCGAAATGGCCCGGGCGCTCGGCCGCGACCGCTACGATCAGCTCTACCTCGTCGGCGGATCCTGGCGGGCGATTGCGCGGGTGGACATGGAGCGGCGGGGCTATCCGCTCCACGTGCTGCACGAATACACGATGACGCCCAAGGATTTGCGCGCGACCATCGATTACATCGCGGAATCCGACCTCAACGAACTCGGGGCGCGGTCGGGGACGAGTGCCGCGCGCATGTCATTGGTGCCGATCGCATCGGAGGTTCTGGCGCGTGTGGTCAAGACATTTCGCCCGAAGGAGATCGCGGTTTCCTCCTACGGCATCCGCGAGGGCCTGCTCTACGAGCGGATGCCCGATGTGCTGCGTGCGCGCGATCCTCTGGTCGAAAGCGCCCGCGCGTCGGAGGCCGCCTCGGCCCGCCTGCCGGGCTTCGGGCGAGTACTCTACAAGTTCGTGCAGCCGCTCTTCTCGCGCGCGACCGACCGGCGGCGGCGTCTGATCCGGGCGTGTTGCCTGCTGCACGACGTGTCGTGGCGCGCGCATCCCGATTACCGCGCGGAAATCTGCTTCGATAACGCGACGCGGGCCAATCTGGGCGGGTTGACCCATTCGGAGCGTGTGTTTCTCGGCCTCGCGCTCTTGCACCGCTACAAGAACAAGCGCGAGGGCACGCCGTTCGAGGCCCTGGCCCCGCTCCTGTCGGACGGCGACACCGCCGAGGCGGAGGTGGTCGGAAAGGCGATGCGTCTGGGTGCGATGTTCTCGGCGCAGGATCCGGCGCTGATGGGGTCGCTGAAGCTGTATCCGAAGAAGGGCTTGCTGGAACTGACGCTGGCGGCGGGCGATGGCGAGGCGCTTTATGGCGAGGTGGCCGAGGCGCGGTTCCGCTCGCTTGCCCAGAGTCTCGGGGCGCAGCCGACGGTGCGGATCAAGCGCAAGTAGCGGTGCGGGCGATCACGCACGGCTTGTCCCCGACCGAGGTGCATGCAAAGCACACATTCCATGACCCCCCGTGATGCGTGAGATGATCCGATGCGCCTGACCCGCTACTTCCTGCCCGTCCTCAAGGAGACACCGGCCGACGCGCAGATCCCGAGCCATCGGCTGATGCTGCGCGCCGGGATGATCCGGCAATCCGCGGCGGGGATCTATTCGTGGCTGCCATTCGGCTACCGCGTGTTGCAGCGCATCGAGCGGATCGTCCACGAGGAGCAGCAGCGCGCGGGCCACATCCCGATGCTGATGCCGACGCTGCAATCGGCGGATCTGTGGAAGCAGTCGGGCCGCTACGACGCCTACGGTCCCGAGATGCTGCGCATCACCGACCGGCACGACCGGGAGATGCTCTACGGCCCGACGAACGAGGAGATGATCACCGACATCGTCGCGAACTACGTCACCTCCTACAAGGCGCTGCCGCTGACGCTCTACCACATCCAGTGGAAGTTCCGCGACGAGGTCCGCCCGCGCTTCGGCGTGATGCGCGGGCGCGAATTCCTGATGAAGGACGGCTACAATTTCGACCTGACGAAGGAGGCGGCGCTGCACGCCTACAATCGCCACCTCGTCAGCTACCTGCGCACCTATGAGCGGATGGGCCTTCAGGCGATCCCCATGCGCGCGGATAGCGGACCGATCGGCGGCGATTACACGCACGAATTCCTCGTGCTGGCCGAAACCGGCGAGAGCGAGGTTTTCTACGACTCCGAGATTACCGACCTGCGCTTCGGCGACCGCGCCATCGATTACGACAACGAGGCGCAGTGTCAGGCCGTGCTTTCGGAATTCACCTCGCGCTATGCCCGCACCGACGAAACCCACGACGAGGCGGCCTTCGACGAGGTGCCCGAGGCGCGCCGCCGCACGGCCCGCGGCATTGAAGTGGGGCAGATCTTCTATTTCGGCACCGACTACTCCGAAAAGCTCGGCGCCTTCGTGCAGAACGAGGCGGGCGCGCGGGTGCCGCTTCACATGGGCTCCCACGGGATCGGAGTCTCGCGGCTTCTGGGCGCGATCATCGAGGCGAGCCATGACGACAAGGGCATCATCTGGCCCGAGGGCGTCGCGCCGTTCGAGGTGGGCCTCGTCAACCTGCGCCAGGGGGATGCCTCCACCGATTCCGCCTGTGAGGGGATCCTGCGCGAGCTTGAGGCCAAGGGCCTGTCGGTCCTTTATGACGACCGCGACGAGCGGGCGGGCGGCAAGTTCGCCACAATGGACCTGATCGGCTTGCCGTGGCGGATCACGGTGGGGCCGCGCGGTCTGGCAAACGGCATGGTGGAGCTGACCTCCCGCCGCACCGGCGAGAGCGAAGAGATGACTCCGGAATGGGCGATCAAGCGGCTGTCCGAGATCTACGCCCCGCATCACGCCGCCGCGCTGGCGATCTGAGCGATGTTCCAACGCTTCGAGTGGATGATCGCGTGGCGCTACCTGCGGGCACGCCGCTCGGAGGGGGGGATCAGCGTGATGACGTGGATCAGCCTGCTGGGCATCGCGCTGGCGGTCTTCGCGCTGATCGCGACGCTCGCCGTGCGGTCGGGCTTCCGGTACGAATTCGTGGACACGATCGTCGGTGCGAACCCGCATCTGACGGTCTACAGCTACGGCGAAACGCTCCCCGACGGGCGTCAGACCGGCACGATCGCCGATTACGCCGCGATGACGGAGCGTCTGGCCGCGGTGGAGAACGTGACCCATGCCGCGCCGGTCGTCGTGGGTCAGGTGATGGCCACCGCCAATGGCCGCAATGCCGGGCTCGAGGTCATCGGCATCCGCCCCGAGGACCTTGCCGCGATCCCGCGCATCGCCACGCCCGAGAATGCCGAAGGGTCCCTCGACGCGTTCGAGGGTGGCATCGCGCTGGGCTGGCACGCGGCGCGCGATCTGGGGGTCGGGGCGGGCGATACCGTGCGGCTGATCTCGCCCGACGGGGTGCGGACGGCCTTTGGCACCTCACCCCGCATCAAGGCCTATCCGGTCACTTACGTGTTTCAGGTCGGCCGCTACGATATCGACAAGATCCGCGCCTACATGCCGCTGGCGGAAGCGCAAAGCTACTTCAACCGCCCCGAAGTGGCCGACGCGATCCACGTCACTATCGCCGACCCCGAGGCCACCGACGCGGCCGCCGGACCGCTTATGCAGGCCGCCGGGCCGGACGCCTATCTCTGGACCTGGCAGCAGAGCGCGGGCGGCTTCCTGCGCGCGCTCGAGATGGAGGACAACATCATGTTCGTCATCCTCTCGATCCTCGTCCTGATCGCCACGCTCAACATCACGAGCGGATTGGTGATGCTGGTCAAGAACAAGGGCCGCGATATCGGCATCCTGCGGACGATGGGCCTGTCGGAGGGGACGATCCTGCGGGTCTTCTTCCTGTGCGGCGCGTCGATCGGCGTGGTCGGAACGGCCATCGGCGTGGTGCTTGGGTGCCTCTTCGCGATCTATATCGACCCGATCTTCTCCTTCGTGAACTATGTCGCGGGCGGCGGTGTGTGGGATCCGTCGATTCGCTACATCTCCGCCCTGCCTGCGCGGCTGGAAGTCGGTGACGTGGTGTCGGCCGTGGCGCTGTCGCTTGCACTGTCCTTCGCGGTCACGATCTTTCCGGCGCGGCGCGCGGCCCGGATGAACCCGGTCGAGGCGTTGCGCTATGAGTGAGATGCTGCGCCTCGACGGGATCGAGAAGGGCTACCACCTCGGACAGCCGGGCGAGATTCGCGTGCTCAACGGCGCGGATCTGACGCTGTCCGCCGGCGAGATCTGCGCGCTCGTGGCGCCGTCGGGGGCGGGCAAGTCGACGCTCCTGCACATTGCGGGCCTGCTGGACACGCCCGATGCGGGAACTGTCACCTTGGACGGCGACGACCTGACGGGGCAGGGCGACCGCGCCCGGACCCGCGCGAGGCGGCAGCGGATCGGCTTCGTCTATCAATTCCACCACCTGTTGCCGGAATTCACCGCCGCCGAGAACATCGTTTTGCCGCAGCTTGCCAACGGCATCGCCCAAGGCGACGCGCGGGCGCGGGCGGAGATGCTGCTGGATCGCGTGGGGCTGACGCACCGCGCCGATCACCGCCCGGCCGAGATGTCGGGGGGCGAGCAGCAGCGCACGGCGTTCTGTCGCGCGCTGGCCAATGGGCCTCGGCTTCTGCTGGCGGATGAGCCGACGGGCAACCTCGATCCGGGCACCTCCGACACGGTATTCGGCGCGCTGGTCGGGCTGGTGCGGGAGACGGGGATGGCCGCCCTGATCGCGACGCACAACCTGGAACTGGCTGCGCGGATGGACCGCGTCGTGCGGCTTGAGGGCGGCGTGCTGGTCTAGCCGGCGAAGGCCGCGATGCGGTCGAAGGCGCGACGCCGCATCTCCGGATCTCCCATCAGGACCTCGTGACGCGCGCCGGGCACGATTTCCAGCGTGCTTTGCGGCCACGACGCCATCCGCACATGGATCGCGTCGGGGTCGACGATGTCCTCGTCGTCGCCAAGGAATGTCAGGCAGGGCAGGTCCGGCGCCGCCTCGCGCGCGCTGCGGTGCATCTCCCGGAACGCCGCCAGAACCCAGGCCAGCGACGGCCCCCCGAGCGCAAGCTGCGGATGTACCGTGATCTGCCGCTTCATCCACGCGAACATCTTCGGATCGGTCGTCAGCAGGTTGCCTTCGAACGGCGCGGCGGCCGGGTCGGCGACCTTGCCCGAGCGCGGTGCCGCTGATTCTCCCAGCCCGATTGCCGAGGCCGCCGCGCTTACCGTCCAGCCCAGAAACCGTCTGTGCGGTGCCAGCGGCAGGCCCCACATCGGTGCGGAAAACACCGCGCGGGAGAACAGGTTCGGGCGCCGCTTGAGCGTTCGGAACCCGATCATTCCGCCCATCGAATGGCCCAGCAGGATCCAGGGGCGCGGCATGTCCTCAGCCTCGCAAAGCTCGACAAAAGCGTCAACGTCGCGCTGGAAGTCCCGGAAATTGTTGACGTGGCCGACGCGCGGATCGCGCTCCGGCCGAGGCGACAGGCCTTGCCCGCGCCAATCCACCGCGGCCGAGGCGAAGCCGCGATCCGCCAGCTCCCGCGCGGCGTCGGAATATTTTTCCACGTATTCCGTCCGCCCCTGCATCAGCAGGACGGTCCCGCACGCATCCGCACGGGGCCACAGCACGGCGCGCAGGCGCATGCCGTCGGAGGCGCGGATCCAGACGGCCTTCTCTCCGGGCGGGCCGGCCGCGACCTCCGCATGATAGGGCGCGGCCTCGTGCGTGATGTCGAGATCCTTCAGGACAGCGCCGCGCCCAGCTTCATCGCGGTGCCCATGTCGCCGTCGACCTTCAGCTTGCCCGACATGAAGGCCGCCGTCGGGTTCACGTCGCCCTCGAGGATGCCGCGGAACGTGTCCGCGTCGGCGGTCATCGTGCATTCCGTCTCCTCGTCCCCCTCGCGGACGCCGGCTTCGTCGACGATGATCGTTCCCTCGTTCTCGATCACGAACTTGACGCTGCCGTCGAAGGTGCCCACCTTCTGCGAAAGCTGCGTGACGGCCTCTTTGGTGATGTCGCTCATGGAAATCCTCGCTATCTGATCGCCGCAACGGCGAATGGGGGTACGGACAGGATGGTTGACCTTCGCGTCACGCTCAAGGCCCTGATCTTCGCGATGGCCTGCGGTTACGCCACGTCCCCTGCCGCGCAGATGCCGCTGCCGGAGGAGGGACCGGTGGTCGCGCCCGACGTGCTGGAGCGGGATGCGGATGCGTTGCTCAATCGTCTCGGCACGCTGACCTCCGAGGCCGACGCCGCCGAGGCCGACCGCCTCGCGCAGGAGATCCAGGAGCGCTGGACCCATTCCGGCAGTGCCACGATCGATCTCCTCCTGCGGCGCGGGCAGGAGGCCATCGGCGAGGGCGACTATGCCCGCGCCATCGCGCATCTCACCGCGCTGACCGACCATGCGCCGCGCTTTGCCGAGGGCTGGAACCAGCGCGCGACCGCGTTCTTCATGGATGACCGCTACGGTGAGGCGCTGTCGGATATCGAGCAGGTCCTGATCCTTGAGCCGCGCCATTTCGGGGCGCTCGCGGGTCTGGGGATCATCATGGAAAGCCTGGGCGAGACGGAGGCCGCGTTGCGGGCCTTCCGCGCGGCCAGCGACGTCTATCCGGTCGAGGAGAACGTGGGCGCGGCCCTTGAGCGGCTGGAACAGAGCACCGGCGAACGGGACATCTGAATGACCGGTGAACCCGGCCGGATCACGGCGGTCCTCGGACCGACCAATACCGGCAAGACGCATTACGCCATCGAGCGGATGCTGGCGCATCGCACCGGCATCATCGGCCTGCCGCTGCGCCTTCTGGCGCGGGAGGTGTATGACAGGATCGTCGCCCTGCGCGGGCCGGCCGCATGCGCGCTGGTCACCGGGGAGGAGCGGATCGTCGGCGCCCGCGCGACCTGGTGGGTCTGCACCGTCGAGGCAATGCCGCAGGGGATGGGCACGGATTTCGTGGCCATCGACGAGATCCAGCTTTGTGCCGATCCGGATCGCGGGCACGTCTTCACCGACCGTCTTCTCAACATGCGCGGCCTGCACGAGACGCTGTTCATGGGCTCCGACACGATGCGCCCCGCGATTGCGCATCTTGTCCCGCGGGCGCAGTTCGCCCGGCGGGAGCGGTTCTCGGACCTCACCTATACCGGGCCCAAGAAGATCAGCCGCATGCCCGGCCGCACCGCCATCGTCGGCTTCAGCGTCGAGAACGTCTACACGATCGCGGAGCTTCTGCGCCGCCAGAAAGGGGGCGCCGCCGTGGTCATGGGCGCGCTGAGCCCGCGCACCCGCAACGCTCAGGTCGAGATGTACCAGAACGGCGATGTCGATTACCTCGTGGCGACCGACGCGATCGGGATGGGACTCAACCTCGACATCAAGCACGTCGCGTTTTCCGCCACCGCCAAGTTCGACGGCCGCCGCATCCGTCCCCTCATGCCGCACGAACTGGCGCAGATCGCGGGGCGGGCGGGGCGCTACATGCAGCCCGGCACGTTCGGCGTCACCGGCGAGGCGTCGCCGCTCGACGAGGATATTGTCGACGCGATCCAGAACCACCGCTTCAAGCCGATCGACCGGCTTTCCTGGCGCAACGACCGGCTCGATTTCGGCACGCCGGATGCACTGATCGCCTCGCTCGAGGCGCCGTCGCCGGAGCGGAGCCTGACCCGCGGGCGCGAGGCCGACGATCTCTCCGCGCTCAAGACGCTGAACGCGCTGGAGGCCGTCGCCGTCCGCCTGCGCGATGCCCGCGACACGCGGCTTTTGTGGGACGTCTGCCGCATTCCCGACTTCCAGGGCATCTCCCACGCGGAGCATGCGAACCTGCTTCAGCGGATTTTCGCCTTCCTGCACGATGACGGTCGGGTCGATACGGATTGGTTCGCGCGGCAGGTCAAACGCATCGACAAGACGCACGGAGACATCGACGCGTTGTCGAAACGGCTGGCCTATATCCGCACCTGGACCTATGTGGCGCAGCGCAAGGGGTGGGTGGACGACGCGGCCCATTGGCGCGAAGCCACTCGCGCGGTAGAAGATCGCCTGTCGGATGCGCTGCATCAGGCATTGACGAACAGGTTCGTGGACCGGCGGACGAGCGTGCTGCTGCGGCGGCTGAAGATGAAGGAGGGCCTCTTGGCCGAGATCGACGACAAGGGACAGGTTCGCGTCGAGGGCGAGGTCCTCGGCCGGCTCGAAGGCTTCCGCTTTCACCAGACGGGGACGACGTCCCCCGACGAGGCGAAGACGGTGCGGCAGGCGGCGACACAGGCGTTGCGCCCCGAGTTCCACCTGCGCGCCGACCGCTTCTACAACGCACCCGATACCGAGATGGACTTCACGGAGCAGGGTGGCCTGATGTGGGGCGATCAGGCCGTCGGCAAGCTGGTCAAGGGCTCCGAGCCGTTGAAGCCCGCCGTGGAGCCGTTCGTGGACGAGGATGCCGGCCCCGAGGTTCAGCAGAAGGTGGCCCGCCGCCTGCAGCATTTCGTGGATCGCAAGGTCAACGCCGCCTTCGAGCCGCTGCTCGGCATGGCGAAGGACGAGGCGTTGACCGGCCTCGCGCGCGGTTTCGCGTTCCGGTTGATGGAGAGTTTCGGCATCCTGCCGCGTGGCGACGTCGCGCAGGAAGTGCGCGATCTCGATCAGGATGCACGCGGACAGCTGCGGCGCCATGGCGTCCGGTTCGGGCAGTTCACGATCTTTCAGCCGCTCCTGCTCAAGCCCGCGCCGACGCGCCTGCGTCTGGTGCTCTGGGCGCTCGATCGGGGTCTGGACGAATTTCCGGAGGCGCCGCCGCCCGGCCTCGTCACCTTGCCCGCCACCGAGATGCCGGCGGGCTACTACGCGATGGCGGGTTACCGCGCCGCGGGCGCGCGCGCGATCCGTATCGACATGCTGGAGCGGCTTGCCGACCTGCTGCGCCCCGCCGATAGCCGTGCAGGGTTCGAGGCGACGCCGGACATGCTGTCGATCACGGGCATGACGCTCGAACAGTTCGCCGATCTGATGGGTGGCCTCGGCTACAATGCCGAGCGGGCCGAGCGGCCGAAAGTCCGTGCCGCCGAGCCGCCGAAGAAGGCGCTGCCCGCCGCGCCCGAGGAAGCGCCGACCGACATGGCGGCCGATGCGGCGCCGTCCGAGCCTGCGGAGACGCCGAGCGAAACACACGATGCGCCGGGCGAGGAGAAGCTCGCGGATCGGTCCGGCACCGAGGCTCCGGCCGGCTCCGCCGAGGAGATCGCAGCCTCCGCCGCCGATGCCGCGCGTGAGGTGGAGGCAGAAGCGCCGCCCGCCGCGCCTGAGGGAGAGCCGGAAACGGAGGCGTTCTACACCTTCACCTGGGCCCCCAAGCGCCAGAGCCGCGGTCCGCGCCGTGAGGGCGGTGAGCGTCAGGGCAATCGCCCGCCGCGCAAGGGCAAGCCGAAAGGCAAAGCGGCAGGCAAGCCGGATGGCGGCAAGCCCCGCGGCGGCCAGACCTTCGAGGCGAAGCCGAAGCGGGGGACAAAGATCGATCCCGACAATCCGTTTGCCGCGCTTGCCGCGCTCAAGGACAAGTGAGCGAGCCCGATAGCGGACCTGCCCGACAGCGGCTCGACAAGTGGCTATGGCATGCGCGTTTCTTCAAGACGCGCACGCTTGCCGCGAAGGTTGTGACCGAGGGACGCGTGCGCTTGGGTGGCGAGAAGGTCGTCAAACCGGCGCAACCCGTGGGTGCCGGCGACGTTCTGACCTTTCCCGCAGGCGAGCGCGTCCGCGTGGTCGAGATCAAGGCCATCCTCGACCGGCGGGGCCCCGCATCCGAGGCGCAGGCCGCGTATGACGACCATTCGCCCGCGCCCGTTCCCCGGGTCGGGCCGCGACCGACGGGGCGGGATCGCCGGCGTCTGGATGCGGCCCGCGACGACAGTTGACTTGTGTGCTGCTGCTTCCGGTGTCGGTGATCTTGCCACGTGCCGCCTTCGGGGAACGCTTCTGTGGCAGGTCTGCCGCAGCGTAAGACATCTCCCCGCGCCTTGAACCGTCGGGGCGGGAGGGATAAGTCGCCTCCGACTCGACCGAAGGGACGTGCCTTGTGACCTATATCGTCAACGACGCCTGCATCGCCTGCAAATATACCGACTGCGTCGAGGTCTGCCCCGTGGATTGCTTCTACGAGGGTGAGAACATGCTCGTCATCCATCCCGACGAGTGCATCGATTGCGGCGTCTGCGAGCCGGAATGCCCCGCCGACGCGATTCGCCCCGACACCGAGCCGGATACGGAGCAGTGGGTGGAGTTCAACCGCAAGTATTCCGAGATCTGGCCGGTGATCGTCACCAAGAAGGATCCCCTCCCCAATGCGGAGGAGATGGACGGAAAGCCCGGGAAGATGGACCTTTTCTCCGAGGCGCCGGGCGAGGGCGGCTGAGCGCGGCCACACCTTGATGGGTCAGCCTTGATGACGCTTCCGCCGGGGGCGTTTTTGTGATATATGTCTTCGATAGCCCGGCATTTTGCCGCGTCATCCCCGCCGTGTGCCGACCCCTTCGGCCCGGATCCCAAGCGTAAGGACGCCCGACCCCGGATGCGCCGGAGCCGGACGTTCCCGTCGGCCGTGCGCACCGTCCGACGCGCAGAGAAACAAGAGGATTTTCATGTCCAAGAAGCCTGAGTTCCGCCCGAATGACTTCGTGGTTTATCCCGCCCATGGCGTCGGCCAGATCGTTTCCATCGAGCAACAGGAGGTCGCGGGCCTCCAGCTGGAGCTCTTCGTCATCGCCTTTGCCAAGGACAAGATGACGCTGCGCGTGCCGACTAACAAGGCGACCGATGTGGGCATGCGTTCGCTCAGCTCGCCCGAGATCGTCACCAAGGCCATGGCCACGCTCAAGGGCAAGGCCCGGGTCAAGCGGGCCATGTGGTCCCGCCGGGCGCAGGAATACGAAGCCAAGATCAATTCCGGCGATCTGATCGCGATTGCCGAAGTGGTGCGCGATCTGCACCGCAACGATGAGCAGCGCGAGCAATCCTATTCGGAGCGGCAGCTTTACGAGGCCGCGCTGGATCGCCTGACGCGGGAATTGGCTGCGGTTAACGACATTGATGAAGACGGCGCGCTGAAGGCTGTCGACGAGATCCTGATGTCGCGCGCGGCCTGACGGTTTGACCGTTTTACTGCGAAAGGCGCCCGTCGGGGCGCCTTTCTTCGTTTCAGGGGCGGGCCGGTAACTACTCCCACCACGGGTCGATCCGCGCGATTTCCTCGTCGGACCATCCGAAATGATGTGCAAATTCGTGGACCATCACATGCGTCACGAGGTCGGCCAAGGTCACGTTGTCGCGCGTTGCCAATTCGTCCAGGATCGGCTGGCGGAACAACGTGACGGTCGAGGGAGGATCGGGCCAATCCGCTGACCGTTCCGTCAGCGGCACACCTTCGTAGAGCCCGGTCAGATCGTGAGCGTCGGGGATATCCATCTCGTCCAGAAGCTCCGGCGACGGCCAATCCTCCACCACGAGGCGTACTTCGCGCGCGAGCCCCGCGAACGGCGCCGGCAGCGTGTCGCGCGCCGCTTCGGCCAAGCGTGCGATTTCGTCGATGTCGGGCGCCGTGTCGGTCATGCGATCTCGCGCACGCCGTTTGGGTTTTCCAGCGTCGCGGTGATCCTGCGTGGACCTTCGGCAAGCACGATGCGCGGATCGTCCGTCAGGCTCGCCACGATCGGCGCGAGCGCGGGCGCCCCGGGATGCGACAGTTCGAGCCGGGTCAACCGCAGGCCCACATCCGTGAATGTGGGCGGCGGCGTGTCCCACTGCATCAAGGCCGGAAAACAGCCGTCGAACGGCAGAACCCCGTCCTCCGGCACCGCCATGCGCCAGCGATACGGCCCCCGCTCCACTGCGACCGGTCGGCCCGCTTCGGGCAGACGCGTGCACAGTCCGTCGAGATCGTCCGTCCGCAGGATCCAGTTGCCGATGCGCGGCGGCCCCACGCGGCGGTCGAGGTCGAACCAGCGCGGCCGGTCCGGCGGCGGCGCGTCGGGATTGACGGCGATGACCTCCATGTATTCGCCGTCACCCAAGCCGCTCAGGCGGTTATGGGTGCCCATGAGCGCGTGTTCGCCACCCGAATCCATTTCGTGCCCGAGGTGACGGCGGACATGCGCGACACCCGCATCGAGCGTTGCGGCGGCGACGGCGAAGTGGTCAAAGACTTGCATGGGCGGAGAGGCTAGTCTCACAGCGCTGAAGGCGCAATCGCGTCTCGCCTGCCATGCGGCGCGCGACGGCGTCGGGCTCAAGGCGCGTGCCGCCGCTGCGACCCGTCTCTATGCCCGGCTGATGAACCTGCGGGGCCGGACCGTCGCGGGCTACCTTCCCATCGGGTCCGAGGCCGATCCGCGCGGGACGATGCGCGCGCTCTGTCGCGACAACCGCATCTGCGTTCCCGTCGTCACCGCCAAGGGGGCGCCGCTGAGGTTTCGCGAATGGGCGCCGGGCTGCGCGCTCGAGACGGGGGCGTTCGGCGTCTCCATTCCTGTCGATGGTGGCTGGCGGGTGCCGGACGTGCTGATCGTGCCGATGCTCGGCTTCGACGCCGGCGGGGGGCGGCTGGGCTATGGGGGCGGCTTCTACGACCGGACGCTGGCCGGCCTGCGCGGGGCGCTGGTGGTGGGGCTCGCGCTTGAGGCGCAGCGGATGGATGCCGTGCCGCAGGAGCGCACGGATGTGCGCCTGCCCTGGATCGTGACGGAAGCGGGGGTTTTCGGCGACGAGACGCTGCGCTAATCCGCAATCATCCCGGGAGGTGCACCATGACCGACACGTTCGACCGTTCCATCAAGATCGCCCCGTCGATCCTGGCCGCCGATTTCGCGGCTCTCGGCGCGGAATGCGAGGCCGTCTGTGCGCAGGGGGCGGACTGGATCCACGTGGACGTGATGGATGGACATTTCGTGCCCAACATCTCCTTCGGACCCGGCATGTGCGCGGCGCTTCGTTCGCATGTGAAGACGGTCATGGACGTGCACCTGATGATCGCGCCGGTGGACAGGTACATCACCGCCTTTGCCGAGGCCGGAGCGGATTTCATCACCGCGCATCTCGAGGCGGGGCCGCATATCCACCGCACGCTGCAGGCGATTCGCGGGGCCGGCGCCAAGGCCGGTCTGGCGCTGAACCCGGGCACGCCGGCCGAGGCGGTTGCGCCGGTGCTCGACGAGGTGGACCTGATCTGCGTGATGACGGTCAATCCGGGCTTTGGCGGGCAATCCTTTCTTGAGGGGCAGGTCGCCAAGATCCGGCGCCTGCGCGAGATGATCGGCGACCGGCCCGTCCATCTGGAGGTCGATGGCGGCGTCGATCCGACCACCGCGCAGCGGGTCGTTGCGGCCGGGGCCGATGTTCTGGTGGCCGGATCGGCGGTGTTCCGCGGAGGATCGATCGCCGACCCCGCTCCTTACGGCGAGAACATCCGTGCCATCAGAAGCGCGGCGGGGGCGCCGGACGGCGCCTGAACCACAAGGCCCGAACAAACGGCGTGCGAGGCCGCGTCGCCCGTGCAGAAGCCCGATGATGCTTCGGGTGCCGACGCGCTGCGGATTTCGGGGGCGAAGGAGGGCACGGGTGCGACGGGAATGAGCGCCGCCGCCATCAGCAGGGCAAGGCCGCTATAGACGATGGTTTCCCCGAACGTGGTGCGAGGCGCGGGCGGGATGAGAAATGGGTCGGGCATGATCGGCCCTCCTGTCGGATGCGGTGTTCCACCGCGGACGGGGCGGGCGGAATGTCCACCCCGAAGGACCGGGATTCTCCCGGCCACAGGTTTTGTGGCGCCGAACGCGGCGCAGGCGTCACAGGCGCAGGAAGAAGTCGTCCCGCTTGGTCCAGTAGGCCATCAGATCGGCCATGCTGACCTCGCCATCGCGTTCGAGGCGATCGATATCCATCGACAGAAGCAGCGCGAGACGCCGTGCCGTTCGCGCCTCGTTGGTGGGGCCACCGTCGCGCTGGATTTCGCCATCCATGTCCCGGGCGGCGGCGAGGAGCGCGGCCTCGAGCGCGCGGGCCGCCATGTCCGGATGTGCCGCCGCAATGTCGCGCACGAGGGTGCGGTAGCCGTCGGGCGTGGCGTGAAGCGCCACCAGAACCGTTTCCTTGATCTGTTCGTCTTCCATGCACCCTCCGGTCGTCGCGGTCGGTATGCAGGGCAGGAGTGAATCCAATCTGAATCGCCGCCATGCGGGTCCCTGCGGAATATACACGTTTTCTCGACAATTCGCGCGATCGGGCGGGGTGCGACGCCGCGCGGCCTTCCAATCCGGATGGCGCGGTGCCATCTCGCCGGATGCAAGCACCTGAGGGGGCCGGAAACATGGACATGCGCGTCAAGACGACCATCATTGCGGCCGCCGTCGCGGTGTTCGCGCTCGGGGCGGGCGTGGGACTGCGGCAGATGATGGAGGGCGGCACGTCCTTCGCGACCGGCGCGCAGGTCGCCACCCCGCTGGGCGAGCCGTTCGAGCTGGTCGACCATGACGGCGAGGTCATCACCGAGGCCGCGTTCACCGGTCGGCCGAGCCTGCTGTTCTTCGGCTTCACGCATTGTCCCGAGGTCTGCCCGACGACCATCTACGACATGGAAAGCTGGCTGGACGATCTCGGCATCGGGGACGAGGTCGGCGCCTATTTCATCACCGTCGATCCGGAGCGGGATACGCCGGAATTCCTGCGCGATTACCTGGAGCCGCAAAGCGACCGGATCGTCGGGATTACCGGCGCGCCCGAGGCGGTCTGGGACATGGCACGATCCTGGCGCGTCTATTGGCAGAAGCGGCCGCTGGGCGAGGGGGATTACACGCTCGACCATTTCGCGTCGGTCTTCGTGCTCAACGAGGACGGGGCGGTCGTCGATCTGATCTCTTACGGTGAGGATTCCAAGAGCGCGAAGGCCAAGATTGCGGCGGTATTGGGCTAGGCGCGGCCGGGCTTCGCCCCTCGGGTCGGGCAATTACCCATGGGTAATTGGCGTAGCGGGTTGATTTCGAATAACTAAAAAACGGAGTCCGTTCATCTGCCACACTACACGACAGGGTGCTGGCTGAGGGCGGCTGGATGGATTCAACTGGACGACTCCGACCAAGGAAACGTCCGATGCTTCACCACGCCATCTCCGCCCTCACGAATATCCTGCGTCCAGATCTCGACTTGAGCAAGAGCCGTCTGGAGACGCTTTGCATGATCGTCATCGGCATGGTCAGCGCGCGCAGCGTGAACCTCGGCCATCTTGCCTGCGAACGACCGGGATCGGCCCTGACCTCGTCGACATACCGTCGGTTGCAACGCTTCTTCCAGCACGTCCATCTCGACGAGGACTGGTCGCTCCCGCTTCTGGTCCGGCTGTTGGGCCTGAACAAATCGTGGCTGCTCGCGCTCGACCGCACCAACTGGCAGATCGGCAAGACCGAGGTGAACTTTCTCGTGCTCGCAGTCGTCACCCGTCGTTTCCGCGTCCCCCTGGTCTGGAGCCTGATCGAAGGCCGCGGGTGTTCCGACACCGACATGCGCATCGCCCTGATGGAGCGATATCTCGCGAATTTTCCCGCGACGACCATCCGTCTGCTGCTTGCCGATCGCGAGTTTGTCGGCGCAGGATGGATGGAATTTCTTAGTAAAAACAATATCCCCTTTGCTATCCGCGTAAGGGAAA